>JANMQO010000143.1:0-8550 GCA_031370565.1 Chloroflexota bacterium | reverse complement strand
ATCGTCGAGACCGATGATCGCGGCCATCCGTCCCTCGCGACCGGTCCCCGACACCTGCATCAAGCGGCCGCGCTCGCGGACGAGGCGCACGCCGTCGACCAGCGAGATGACCCCGCCGGCCACCATGGCACTGTACTGGCCCATCGAATGGCCAGCGAGATAGACGGGCGGTTGGCCCGGTCGCCCTTCGTGAGCGGTGCGCTCGCGAAGGGCCGCCAGGTAGGCGATCGAGGTGGCCAGCAGTGCCGGCTGGGCGTGCTCGGTCCGGTCCAGGATGTCCGCGGGACCTTCCCAGGCGATCATGGAGATCGGTTCGGCGAGGGACGCGTCGGCCTCGGCGAACACGGCGGCTGCCGCAGGCGAACGGATGGCGAGTGCGTGACCCATGCCCACGAACTGCGACCCTTGACCGGGGAAGACGTACGCGACCGTACTCATCGGGCTCCTGCTGGCGGGAAGTCTGGCCACGCGGGTAGCAGCCGACGGCCTCACAGTACGGCCCGGCCTGCGGGGCACGCGCCGGGCGTGTGCAACGTTGCATGCATCCGCCGCTCGTCGTACGCTCCGCGCATGCCCAGCGATCCGCCCGCCAGCCGTCAGGTGCCCCGTTCCGGTCTGCGCCCCGTCAATCGTGCGCGACCGCGCCGGGCGATCGCGCAGAGCTTCGAGGCGGCCCTGTCGGCACCGGTGCTGAGTGCCGGCATGCCATTCCAGAACCCGCGTCAGATCTCCGAGCGGGTGGCGATGGGTCGGGCGCTCTGGCGCGAGCTGGTCATCGGCTTCGCCTGGCAGCTCGGCGAGCTCCGGCTGGGGTTCACCCAGCTGGCTGCGCTGTACCTCCTGGCGGACCCCGGCACGACGACCGTGGCCGACCTGGCCGATGCGCTTGGCCGTTCTCCGTCGGCCACCTCACGGCTGGTTGATGGGCTGGTCGGCCGACGCCTTGTCGAGCGCCGTCAGGAAGAGGACGACCGGCGCCAGCGCTCGCTCTGGCTGACGCAGCGCGGGCAGGCTCTGCTGCGGGTCGTGGACCGGGGCAGAGCAGACCAGTTCCTGGGTGCCGTCCGGGCGCTGCCCGCCGCGGAGCGCAAGCTCATCGCGATGGGTGTCGCGGCGCTGGCGACTGGCGCGATCTCACGCCGGGGCCGGCTCATCCGGAACCCCCGAGAGTAGCGCGCGCCTGATCGCTCGGACGAACGCTTCAGCGTCGACGCCGGACGCGGATTGCCGCAACCGCGGCGGTCGCGAGCGCCCCGAGGGCGACCGGGATGAGTGGCGTGGAACCGTCCGAGGCGGGGGTGGTCACGGGCGACGAAGACGCGATCGGGCCGTCCGTGCTGCGTGGACTGGCAGGCACGGGCTGGCTACCGCCGCCCAACGAAGACGATGGCAACGCCGAATCAGACGGGCTGGATGAGCCCGAGGCCGGGCTGGCCGTGCCGAACGTGGCCGACGGGGGAGTGCTCGCGGCCGGGGTCGACGTGCGAATCGTGGCGGTCGCCTTTGGGGTCGCTGCCAGGGTCGGCTTCGGGCTGGATGTCGTGGCGGCCCGGACGACGATCGTTCCGTGCATCTGCTCCGGGTGGATCTGACAGAAGTACGGATACGTTCCAGGCTTCGCGAACGGGTAGCCGGGCGTCGTCGGGGCCAGCTGAAACGTGCCCCCCGGGTTGACGATACCGGAGTCGAACCGCCCGTCTGGGCTCCCGGGCGATCCGGAGGTCACCGTGTGGGGCTCGCCCCGGAAGGTCCATCGGACGGTGTCACCCGCCACGATGGTGACCGAGCTCGTGCCGTCCGGCCCCACGAACACGTAGCTCTGGGCTGAAACTGTCGCGGATGCGGCGGCGGCTGGGCCGGCACCCACCGCGAGGAGCAGTGCCATGAGAGCGGCGCCCGTGACGGACGTCGTCCAGGACAGACGCGATCGACGGGTCGGGCGACCGGTGGTCAGGGCGGGCACGGGCATGTCTCCGATGCGGCAGGGGCAACGCTGCGAGATCCATGGAATGGAACGTCCGCAGCGTGCAGCCGGTTTTTTGATCGGCGCGAAACCAGCCGCCCTTGTCGAGCGTACCCCTGAGCACCGGCCCACGCCCGCATCATGCGTGCCACCCCGGTCTCTGCCCGGAGGAGGCGAATCATGCGTGTTCGGTTGTCCCTTGTTGCCGCGATCCTTGCCCTCGTCGCCGTTCCATCCATCGTATTGGGGGCCTCGCCCGTGACCCGGCTGGCCACCATTGACGGCGCGTCGGAAGTCCCCGCAGTCGTGGCCAGCGGGACCGGCAGCGGCTGGGTCTCGATCAGCGCCGACGAGAGCACCATCGCCTACCACGTCGAGTACAGCGGACTGTCGGGCGCTCTGGTGGCTGCCCACATCCACAGCGGCGCGCCGGGCGTGGCGGGCGGCGTCATCCTGCCGCTGGTGGCCGGACCGAGCCCCATGAACGGGACGCTCAGCGCGGCCCAGTTCAGCGCGAGCGGCTCGATCACCACGTTCGCCCAGGCCGTGGCCGCGATCAAGGCCGGCCAGACCTACTTCAACCTCCATACCGCGGCTCATCCGGCTGGCGAACTGCGCGGCAATATCGGCGCAGCGGCCCCCGCACCGACACCGACACCGACACCGACACCGGCACCGACCGCGCGGATCACCCCGCCGCCGACCTCCACGGTCGACGGCATCCCGGCCACGCCGGATACGACTCCGGTGGCGGTCGCCATCCTTCTGCTCGGGCTGACCTCTCTGGCCGTCGCCTGGCGGCGACTGGCCACTCCTCGCACCCGCTGACCCATCGCTCTGGGGATTGAAAGGCGACGGGCGGGCCTTCGGGCTCGCCCGTCGCCTTCGCCTCAGGCCTGCCCTGCGCGAGCCCGACGGCTCCCAGCGGGCGGGTCAGGCGCAGAAGCGGCGGACGACGTCGTACAGCACTGGCAGGCCGAAGCGCAGGGCGTCCAGGCTGACTCGCTCGTCGTCGCCGTGGAACAGTTCCAGGAAGCGATCCTCGGGACGAAGCCGCAGCGGCGAGAAGCCGTAGGTGGGGATACCGAGCCTGATCGTGTGCTTGGCGTCGGTTGCGAACGGGGCGAGGATCGGCAGCGGGATGCCCTCGGGGTCGTGGGCCACGATCGTCCGCTCCAGGAGTTCGTACAGCGGCGAGTCGATCGGCGCCTCGACGGGTTGCCCGATGAGCAGCGGTTCGATCTCCACGACCGCTCGCAGCTCCTCGCCCAACAGCTCGCGCAGCTGTTCACGGAAGGTCGCCTCGTCCGTGCCAGGCAGGGTCCGGACGTCTAGTTCCACCTCGGCCACGCCCGGGATCACGTTGTACTTCAGGCCGGCGCGGATGATGTTCGGACTGACCGTATCGCGCAACAGGGCCCGGGCCGCCCGGCCGAAGGCTGGCTCGCACAACGCGTCGAGGGCTGCCTCCGAGACGCGCCGGTCGGGTGACGCGATGGCCCGGATGTGCCGGGCAGCCTCGGCCGGGAGTGCTGCGGCGATCCGCTCCAGTGCCCGGTCGACCACTGGTGTGAGCCGGCTCGGACCGGGGACGGCCAGGCGGGTCACCACCGCGGCAGCTCGGACGGCAGCGTTGTCCTCGCGGGGCATCGAGCCGTGGCCCCAGGTCCCGCGGACCGTGACCAGGTATCGGACGAAGCCCTTCTCGGCAACCTGGATCGGGTAGAAGCGCCGCCCGGCGAACTCGACCGAGACGCCACCGGCCTCGTTCAAGGCGCCGTCGGCCTGCAGCCAGTCGGGATGGTGCTCTACCAGCCAACCGATCCCCGCGTGGCCGCCGGCCTCCTCGTCCGCGGTCGACGCGAACAGGACGTCGCGACGGAGGCCCGGGATGGGATCGCTGGCGGGATCGCGGCCGGCAGCCCGGGCCTCGGCAGCCAGTTGCCGGAGGACGGCCACCTCCATGGCGACCATGCCCTTCATGTCGAGAGCGCCGCGGCCCCAGACGTAGCCGCCGTCCACCTCGCCGCCGAAGGGATCGTGCGTCCAGCCGGCCAGCGGCGCGGGCACGACGTCGAGGTGGGAGAGGAGCAGCAGCGGGCCGCCGCCGCTCCCGTCGCCGCGTAGGCGGGCGACGACCGAGCCGCGGCCCGGGAACGGCTCGACGACCGTTGCCGGGACGCCGGCCTGCTCCAGCACGTCCGCGACGTATCGGGCGGCCTTGATCTCGTCGCCGGGCGGATTGACGCTCGGAATGCGGATGAGCGCACGGAGGTGCTCGACGAGCTCATCGTGGGCACGGGCCCAGCTCGCCGGCTCGATTCGATCGGACGGGCGTGGCTCGGAGGGGCGCGGCTCGGATGGGCGCTGGGTGCCCATCGTCAGTGGATCGCGTCGCCGCCGGCGAACCCGAGCAGCACCCCGAGGATGCTGACGCCGAACCCGCCGAGCACGATCGCCAGGATCATCCCGACGAGCAACTTGAGGTACCTGCGCTCCTCGCGTTGGCCGCTATCCGGGTCCGGATCCAGTCCGCCCGGCGGATAGGGTGCGGACAGGCCGCGCTGATCGGGACCGGGTGGCCACGGCACTTCCCGACCGACGTTGGCATCGGGTCGCGGCTGCGGTGGTGCGTCGCTCTGGTCGGTCACGGCACCATGATGCGCGGTCCGGCGAGTCTGCGCAGCGTCGAGTTGTCTCAGTGGAGGCCGTCGCGCAGCGGTTCGGCGATTTCACGCGCCACGGCCACAAGCCCCTCAGGACCAAGCCGGGCAGGCATCCCCAGGAGGATGTGGGTGGCACCCGCTCGAGCGAACTCCCGGGCGGCCGCCAGTGCTCCGCGCCGATCCTCGCCGCTGGTCCCCGTCGTCAACTGCGCGGCGAAGGCGAACCCAACCGGATCACGCCCGATGGCCGCCAGTGCGGCCAGGATGGCCTCCCTCCGCTCGCAGAATTCGGTCAGACCCTCGTCCGGACTGGCCGGCAGGACCCAGCCATCGGCGAACTCGGCGGCCAGCCTGAACCCGCGCGGTCGTTGGCCGCCCAGCCAGATCGGCGGGCCGCCGGGGGTCCGTGGCGCGGGCAGGTTGGTGGCCTCGACGAGTGGGTAGTACGGATCGTCGAGCGTGACACCCGGCGCCTGCGCCGCCGCCGCGGAACCCAGTGCCCGGACCACCCGGAGAGTCGACTCCAGGCGCGAGATTCGCTCACCGACCGGTGGCAGCGGGATCCCGTACGCCGCATGCTCGCCGTCGTGCCAGCCCGCCCCGAGGCCCAGGATGAACCGTCCGCCAGTGATGTGGTCGAGGGCAGTCGCCTGCTTGGCCAGGATCGCCGGGTGGCGGAAGGTGTTCGACAAGACGGCATGACCGAGCCACTTGCCCGGCACGCGCCGGGCCAGGGCAGCCGCCAGGGTCAGCGGCTCCCAGCTTGATCCACCCGACGCAAGGCTCGGGTCGGACAGGTGATCGTTCATCCAGCCCGAGTCGAACACGTCGAGCTCGCCGGCGGTCGCCCAGGTCGCGTCCAGGGTGGGCCAGTCGACGTCCTGGGGTGAGGTCTTGAAGCCGATGTGCAGGCGATCCGTCATCGGGCGCGCAGGTTGTCCGTCATCCGGCTGCCGGTCGTCACGGCGCCCAGCGACGCGGAGCTGACGAGCGCGGCGTATTTGGCCATGACGCCGCCGGTGTAGTTCGGCGCCGGTGGGTTCCAGCGGGCGCGCCGCCGGGCCAGCTCGTCCAACGGGACGTCCAGGTCGAGGGCATGCCGATCCACGTCGATGATGATCGTGTCGCCCTCTTCGATCAACGCGATCGGCCCGCCGAGCGCGGCCTCCGGTGCCACGTGGCCGACCATCAGCCCGTGGGTGCCCCCGGAGAAACGCCCGTCGGTGAGCAGCGCGACGGAGTCGCCCAGTCCCTCGCCGACGAGTGCCGCGGTCACGCCGAGCATCTCGCGCATGCCCGGTCCGCCGGCAGGACCCTCGTAGCGGATGACGACGACATCGCCAGGCTGGATCGTGCCGGCCTTGACTGCCTGGAAGCAGGCCTCCTCCGTGTCGAATACCCGGGCCGGACCGCGATGGTGGCGGCGCTCGTGGCCAGCCAGCTTGACCACCGAGCCCTCGGGCGAGAGTGAGCCGCGCAGGATGGCCAGGCCGCCGGTCGGCTTGAGCGGCCGTTCGATCGGGACGACCACCGCCTGGTCCGGGGTCTCGATCGCCGCGCGGGCGATCTCGGCGATCGTCCGTCCATCGACCGTGCGCTCCTCGCCGTGCAGCAGCCCGCCCTTGAGCAGTTCGCGCATGACCAGCGCGACCCCGCCGGCCGTGTGCATCTCCGAGGCTGAGTACCGGCCGGCGGGCTTCATGTCGGCCAGGACTGGCGTCCGGTCGGCGATCGCCCCGAAGGCGTCGATATCGAGCGGCACGCCGAACTCGTGGGCGATCGCCAGCAGGTGCAGCACGCCGTTGGTGGAGCCGCCCGTCGCCGCGACCGCGGCGATCCCGTTCTCGAGTGCCGCGAGGGTGACGATCGAGCCTGGTCGGACATCGCGCCGGACGAGGTCCATGACCAGTTCGCCACAGCGCCGCGCCGCCGCGTCCTTGGCCGGATCCTCGGCCGGAATCCCGTTCAGGCCGGCCGGCGACAGGCCGATGAACTCCATGACCGTGCTCATCGTGTTGGCCGTGTACTGGCCGCCGCAGGCGCCCGCCCCGGGACACGCCGCACTCTCGATCCCGTACAGCTCATCGAGGTCGATCTTGCCAGCCCGGTACGCACCGACCGCTTCGAACACGCTGACGATGTCTGTGTTGCGACCCTTGTACACGCCCGGGTAGATCGTCCCGTTGTACAGGACCAGGCCGGGCACGTCCAGCCGAGCCAGGGCCATCGCCGCACCGGGAATGGTCTTGTCGCAGCCCACCAGGCAGACGACGCCGTCGAGCAGGTGGCCGCGCACGACGAGTTCAATCGAGTCGGCGATTACCTCGCGGCTGATCAGGCTGCTCTTCATCCCCTCGGTGCCCATCGACACGCCGTCGCTCACCGCAATCGTGTTGAACTCCATGGGCGTGCCACCGGCGGCCCGGATGCCGTCCTTGACCTGCTCGGCCAGCCGGCGCTGGTTGTAGTTGCAGGGCATGGTCTCGATCCAGGTCGTGGCCACGCCGATGAGCGGCCGGGCAAGGTCCTCGTCCGTGAACCCGATGCCCTTGAGCATCGCCCGGGCCGGCGCCCGATCCGGACCGTCGGTCAAGCGCGCGGAGTGGCGCTTGGCCGGATCCGTCGGCCGGTCGTAGGGGTGGACTGGCAGCTCGGGCATCTCGGAATCCTCGGCTCGATGGTGGCACGCCCGTGGGTACGACAGGCGAGGGCCAGTGTACGGTTCCGGCCCGTCAGCCGGGTTGGGCGGACCGCTACCATGCCGGGTATGACGGACGACGGACCAGGGACGGGCTTGCCACGGAGCGCCGACGTGGTGGTGGTCGGGGGCGGTGCGGTCGGCGCCAGCACGGCCTATCACCTTGCGGCGGGCGGGGCCGGCTCGGTGCTCCTGCTGGAACGGGAGGCTGCTCTGGGCACAGGCTCGACGGGCCGTTGTGCCGGTGGCTTTCGGCAGCAGTTCTCGAGCGCCATCAACGTGCGCCTGTCACTGGCCAGCATCCCGCTCATCGTCGGGTTCAGCGAGACACACGGCATCCCCCTCGACGTGGTCCAGGACGGCTATCTGTTCCTGGTCCGGGACGAGGGGACCTGGCGCTCGTTTCGGGCCGCGGCCGCGATGCAGCGCAGCCTGGGCGCCCAGGTGCACGAACTCGACGCCCGGGAGGCCGCCGCCCTCGTCCCCGGGATCGCCATCGACGGGCTGATCGGAGCGACGTACGGTCCGCAGGACGGCCTGGCCGACCCGTCCGGCCTGACCCAGGGCTACGCGACGATCGCGCGCCGGGCGGGTGCCCAGATCCGGACCGGCGTCGACGTCCAGCGGATCCGCGTCGAGCGGGGCGCGGTCAGCGGCGTGGAAACGGACCTGGGCTTCGTCGCCAGCCGGGCCGTGGTCAATGCCGCCGGGCCGTGGGCCGGTCCACTGGCCGCCACTGCCGGCCTGACCCTGCCGATTGAACCGATCCCGCGCGTCGTCGTGGTGACCGGGCCGTTCGCTGGTGCGCCGGCTCGGCGGACCCTGGTCATCGACGCCGCCAGCAGCTTCTACTTCCACCGCGAGGGTCAGGGCGTCCTCATGGGCATGGGCGACCCCGCCGAGCGTTCGACATTCGACATGACGGTCGACCGGGCCTTCGTCGCCGAGCGTCTGCTGCCGACCGCGCTGGGCGTCCTGCCGGCGCTGGCCGATGCCTCGATCGCCCACTCGTGGTGTGGGCTGTACGAGATGACGCCCGACCGGCACCCGATCCTCGGCGCGGTGGCCGGGCTGGATGGCCTGTACCTGGCCAACGGCTTCAGCGGCCACGGCTTCCAGCACGCCCCGATCGTCGGGCAGCTGCTTGCCGAGCTCATCGTCGAGGGCCGCGCCCACACGGTCGACGTGTCGGCGCTTGGTCTCGAGCGGTTCGCCGCGGGTCG
>JANMQO010000076.1:0-21841 GCA_031370565.1 Chloroflexota bacterium | reverse complement strand
CTCGGGCGGCAGGTCCATGCCCGCGGCCGCAGCCGGCTCCAGCCGCTTGGTCAGTTCGATGTACCCGTGGATCGGGTCGCTGATCAGGTTGACGGCGGAGAACGGGTGCCGGCGCATCGGCCTGGCTCAGGGCACCCAGACGCGCAGGCCGGCTGACCAGGGCGACAGGTTCGCCCGCCAGTCGCGCGCCTGGATCCGGATCGCATACCAATGGCCATGCGCGCGGTTGCGCAGCACAAGGGTGGTGGCCAGCGTCGCGCTGCGGATCTGGACCCAGGCCCGGCTATCCACCCGGTACGCCACGTTGAAGTCGCGCAACCCTGCGGTGTGCGTCTGGAGCAGCGGTTCGGTCCCGCTCCAGCTGAAGGAGATCGTCGCGCCGAAAACGGACTTCGTGCGCATGCGCGCCACGGGGGCGGTTCGATCCGGCCCTTCGAGCAGGACGACCGAGGCGTAGGTCGCTCCGCCTGATGCGGTAGTGGCCAGGCCAATCCCGAGGTAGTTGAAGCTGGTGCTCATGAGCTCTGCCCAATGGGTCGGGCTGGCGCGCCACATGGCGTATGTGACGCTCGCGGCGGCCAGGGCCCCCGGGCTGGTCGAGTAGCCGACGGCCTCACCCGCCAGATACCAGGCGATGGAGCGGGTGGCATACGCTTGGCTGACGGTGCCGTCGACGGTCAGGTGACTGAGTTGACCATGTGCCGCCATCCAGTCCGCGCGCTCGCCGGCCAGCTGACCGAGCCGGACATCGAGGCGCAGCGGTCGCAGGCCGGCGGACGCTCGGTCGCGGTTGATCCAGGTCTGGAGTGATGCCCGGGCCGAGGTCAGCACGGAGGTTCCGGTCGCGGCGTGGGTCACGTCTGCCGCGCTCAGCAGGAGGCTGCCGGCCAGGAACACGGCGGCGAACAGCCCCCACAGGGTGCGTGCGGGCAGGGTGGACCGTGCGTTGGGGACGTGCATGCGTTGGCAAAGGGTACCCGAGCAGCCGCGTCTGCGTCGATTCGGCGGCCGCGCCGCGCTCAGTCAAACGGTCCGTAGGTACTCGCCGCGGCCCCCACGATGCGGCCCACGTCGTGACGCAGGTCGACCGGCGCGAGGACCTCCACGTCCGCACCCCAGCCCAGAATCCAGCTCCGGATCTCGAGCGTCCCGGAGACCCGGGCGCGCCAGAGGAGCGTGCCGTCGGCCCTCAATTCGAGCACCTGGCTGGGGTGCCAGCGCGTCTCGGCGACGCGACTCGCCACGGCTGCCGAGAAGCGCAGGCTGACCTCCACGTCCGACTGGTCCGCGATGATGTCCCAGGCTCGGCTGAGGGTCTCTTCGAGCGTGCCGTCGGGGGGCGGCTCGAAGGTTGTGGCGGTGAGCGTGACCTGCTCGATCCGGGCCAGTTTGAAGGTCCGGATCGCCGCCCGCGTCTCGTCCCAGCCGATCAGGTAGAGCGCGCGCGTCGTGAGCGACGGCTCGATCAGGTAGGGCCGGACCCGGGCGACGCGAGTGCCCTTGGTCGCGTCGTACGTGCCGCCCTGGTAGCGGATCTCGACGACCCGCCGGTCCGCCCAGGCCCGGGTCAGGCGCTGTACGACGGCTCGCTCGGCGGCGGCTTCCGGGTCGTGCCGCGAGAGCACCCTGGCCATCTGGTCGAGCGTGCCCTCGATGTGCGCCCGGAGGACATCCGGCAAGCCGATTGCCAGCTTGCGAAAGGCGCCGGCCAGGTCCGGGTCGTACGTGTCGGCGTGGCGAGCCATCAGCCGGGCGGACAGAAAGACGGCCATCGCTTCCGCCTGGGTCAAACGCAGGGCGGGCAACAGGCCCTTCGCATCGAGCCCAAAGCGGCCGTCCAGTTGCCAGATCGGGATGAGCAGCTCGTGCTCGATCGCGAGCAGGTCCCGGTAGGCCGTTCGCTTGGACACGCCGACCGCCACGGCGATCTCATCCGCCGTGGCGCCGCGCTCGCCGCGACCCTCGAGCACCGTGACGACCCGGTAGAACCGGGCGGTTCGGTCGCGTTTCGCACTGAGTCGGTCGCGCTCGTCCGTCATCGTGGTCCTCTGTCGGTCTGTCGGTCTGTCGGTCTGTCGGTCGTCTGTCGTGTCAGCTGGCTGGCGGGGCGACCGAGCCACCGTCGTCGCGGTCGGTGGCCGTCAGGAGCGTCTCAATGGTGCCCTGGATGCCGCCCACGCCCAGGGCGCTCGAGGGCCCGGAAATGCTGCCCGCCACCTGACCCAGTTCGCCATCCATGAATACCCAGTAGTCCAGCTCGCCGCGCCAGCGTCGAAGCGTATCGCCGCCGGTCAGCCAGTGCGTCTGGGGATAGGCGGCCAGGAAGGTTGGTCCATCGATGGCAACGCGGCAATGTCGACTGCGCGCGCCCTCGACGAACTCGAGGCCATGATCTTCGGCGGTCGACCGCACGCCCCCGGCCAGTGCCGCGGCCAGCACCTGCGCATCCAGCAGGTCGCCCTCCGTCGAGGCAGCGCCGATCCTCGCCCAGGAGCGGCCCGGCTCCAGCGTCCAGGCACGGTCGCCCACTCGGGCCAGGCCGAAGCGACCCAGCGCAAGCTCGGACGCCACGTCGGCAGTCCAGCGAACGTCGGCACCGGCCCGACTGCCGACCAGCTGGACGACGCCGGCCGAGTGGTTGTCGACGACCGCCGAAAGCCGTAGATCGACCCTGGCGCTGGCGCCGATCCGGATCTCACTGCCGCACTGCGGTGGCTGACCGCCACCCGTTGGTCCGAACCGCGAGCTGGCGGCCGGTCGATTGCGCAGGGCGATGTCGTTGCCCACGGCGGCGCCTGTGAACAGCGTCCCGGACACGACCGTGAGGCCCACGGCGACGAAGGCACCGCGCCACACTCGGGCGCGGGACAGTGCGGCGTCGCCGACCAGCCGTCGAGCCAGTCCCAGCCCGCTGAACAGGCTGGTTGCCGCCAGGGCCAGCAGCCACGGATAGGCCGCCTCAACCGAAGGCAGCAGCGTTTGCGGTCCGCGGGCCAGGAGCTGCCTGAGCACGCCGCCGATCGATGGCACGAGCAGCAGGCCCACTGCCAGACCCAACCAGACCATCCCGACGAATGCCCGTCGGCTGTCCATGGCCGGGGGCCAGACGACACCGATCAACGCGATCCCCGTGGGCACCATGGCACTGGCGCCAACCAGGCCGTCGATCGGTCCGCCGGGGCGATAGCCGAGCAGGACGTACAGGGCGCCAAGCGACCAGAGGGCCATCAGGCCGATCGCCATCAACCGGAGCTCCACGGTTCGGACACGCACAAGACGCAGTCTAGCGATGTCATCCGGGTGTTCAGGAACGGACGGACTACGGCGTCGCCAGCCGAAAGTACCAGGGAAGCCCGGACCGACGGCCCATCGCGGATCGTCACTGATCGGTCGATAACTGCAGCAACAGGGCGACCGCCCTGGACGTCCTCAGTATCGCCGCCCAGCGGCGGACCTGGAGCCAGCGGGAACGTGCGTCATGGTAGACCGGCAACACAGCGACAGCAGCACCGGGCGTTCGTCCCGGGGCGTCCCCTCGTCGCCGTCGGTCGCGGCGGTCTCCGCGGGCGCGTCTGGCTCCACCACCTCGGCGCCACGTCCAGCCTCTTGGTTGAAGACGACGGAGCCGGCCTTTCCGACGCGGGACACCGCGACCCGGACCACCTATCGGCAGCTGCTCATGCGCGGGCTCAGCCCTGACGAGGCAGCCAATCTGACCGCCTTCCTGTGCGGCATCCCGGTGGGCGAACAGCACTGGAAGCTCCTGGAAGTGAATCGCATGCTGTTCCTCCGCGCTCTCGCCCGGACGGGCTCGTGGGGCGCCACGGACGGTTCTCTCGCTCGATCGGCGCACTGACCAATCAGCACCAATCCACCTTCACGAGGCATAGACCTCCGCTCCCCGCCTCCTCCGGCCGCGTCGGTGTCCTCCCCTCCCTCCGGCGCGGCAGCCACTCCGTCTGAAGCGGTGCCGATCCTCCTCCCGGCACCGCTTCAGGCTGTCCGGGCCAATTGGCAGGGCGGGTGCGCTGCGACCAGAGCTGGCGACACGGGTTGGTGTGCCGGCTCAGCGGCGGTTGACCGGCCCTCGACAGGCATCGACGAAGACGGACCACAGGCGCTCGAATGGCTCGGGCGTCGACTCGGTCCGTTCCGGATGGCACTGGACCGCGATGACGAAGCGGCCGTCGGCGGCCTCGAACCCCTCGACGAGGTCGCCAGCCGGGCTGGAGGCCCAGGCGTTGGCCAGCAGGCCTGGCCCCAGATCGCCGGCCCGGACCGCCTGGTGGTGGTAGCTGTTCACCTCCGTCACGCCTCCTCGGGCGTTGCTCGGCGAGAGGATCCGGGCGAGCCTGGAACCGGGTACCAGGCGTAGCGGGTGGGTCATGGCTGGGCCCTGTCCCCAGCCGGCGCCGACGTGCCCGTCGACGTGCTGGAGGAGCGATCCGCCGCTGAACACGTTGATCGCCTGGAAGCCGCGGCAGATCCCGAAGACGGGCAGGCCTCGGGCCTCGGCGGCGGCCCACGCCCGCGCCTCGAGGTCGTCGCGGTCGGGTTCCGTGTTCAGCGCACCGCGCGCAGGCTGACCGTAGCGGGCTGGGTCGAGGTCGGCGCCGCCAGAGATGACCAGGCCGGTCATCGTCCGGAATGCTTCGTCGCGGGTCTCGGCCGGCGTCGTCGCGTCGAGCACGACTGGCTGGCCGCCATGGCGCCGGACGCCGTCCCCGTAGAGCTGGTTCTTTCGTTCGGCGATGGCGGGATCGGTCTGCCGAGCGGCGACGGCCACGGTGATGACGATCAGCGGAGCGCGCGCGGCGGACGCGGCGCGCGCGGCGGACGGGGCGGCGAGCCCGGGCGTGGGCGTCGAGCCGGTAGGCCCGGACGAGGCGGTCGGAGCAGGCGGGCGGTTCATGGCCGCAGGATACCCGGCCGGGCGCTCGCCGTGACGTCCGCCCGCAGCCCGCCTCAGGTCAGATCGACGCTCGGTGGATCGACCGGCGTGGGCTCCTGGAGCGACAGTTCCGCGGCCAGGGCCAGGCCTTCGGCGGCCGTGGCAACTCGGTTGTGCCCGGTTCGCTTTGCGACGTAGCAGGCGCGGTCCGCGGCCAGCAGGATGGTCTCCTCCGTGGTGCCGTCCGCCGGGAACGTGGCCAGCCCGATCGAGGCGGTCACCGCGACGTTCGCGGCGGCCCACGGAGAGCCCGGTCCGGTCACCGCCGCAACCGCTGTCCGCGCCCGCTCCGCAACGAGGCGGGCGCCAACCGCGTCGGTGCCCGGCAGCAGGATCGCGAATTCGTCGCCACCGTAGCGGAAGATGCTGTCGGAGTCGCGGCCCGCGGCGCGCAGCGCGTCGGCGATGCCGCGCAGGAGGCGGTCGCCGGCCTGGTGACCGAGCTCGTTGTTGATCGTCCGGAAGTCGTCCAGGTCCAGCATGATCAGGCTGAACGGCGAGCCGTCGCGGACCCGCTGGGCCAGCCGCTCCTGGAACGTGCCGTGGTTGAGCAGCCCGGTCAGCCCATCCGAGCGGGCGCGGATCTCGACCGCACTGTGGACCTCGGCGTTGTGCAGGGCGATGGAGACATGGGCGGCGAACAGCTGGACGAGGTCGAACTCCTCCTCGTTGAAGCGGTCCGCCCCACCCAATCGTTCCAGGGTGAGCACACCGGTGACCCCCTCCCGGCCGCGCAACGGAACGACGATCAGGCTGCCGTCGACGGGCCCCACCGTGGGGCGCTGGCGAACCCGCGGATCGGCCAACTGGTCAACGACCAACTGCGGCTCGTTGTGCTCCACGACCCAGGGCGCGACGCCCACCTCGCCTGCCAGCCACGGCTCCCAGGCCACGTCGCCCTCGCGACCGAGGGCCTTCGAGGTGACCAGGGTACCTGTCGCACGATCGACCCGCTCAATCCACAGGTTGTCGTAGCGCACGAGCGAACCCAACCGATCCGTCACCTGGTCCAGGATTGCCGTCGGGTCGAGGCTGGCCAGGATCGACTCGGTGAACTGCAGCAGCGATCGCTGGCCGCGCAGCTGGCGCTCCAGGGCAGCCGATCGGAGCGCGAGCAGCTCGGTCGAGTCGGCGTTGGCCATGGCCCCGGCGGCGAAACTGGCGTAGATGACGAGCAGGCGCAGGTCGTCTTCGCCGAACTGGTTGAGGCCGAGCTTCGAAAGGACGAGCACCCCCAGCACCTGGTCGTCGTAGACCATTGGGGCAAGCAGCATCGATTCGTCGAGGTCCGCGTCCGTTCCGACAATGGTCTGGGCACGCGGATCTGCCGCGGCATCGGGCAGGTTCTGGGCGATGCCATGTGCGCCGACCCAGCCCGTGATCCCGTCGCCGATCCGCACCCGGAGCTGGTCGGGCGTTTCATCGTGGTACTCGCCGACCTGTCCGAGCATCGCCACGGGCACCAGGTCCTCGCCCTGGGCGCGGTAGACACGCGCGTTGTGATAGTCGATCAACTGGCGCAGCTCGGTCGCGATGGCGTTGCCGATCTCGTCCACGCTGCGCAGCCGATTGAGCCGGTTGCCCAGCTGTTGAATCGACTGGAGCTGGGCAGCCCAGGTGGCCATCTGGGCGTAGTCGCGTGCCGTCCGCATGGCCACGCTGGCCGCATCGCCGACGGCCTCGGCCTCAGGTGGGGGAGGGGCGGCGAAGCGCGGCGATCCTGCGCTGGCTTCGCTGGCTTCCCTGGCCTGTCTCGCCGGCCGCGCGTCCAGGGCCGCTGAACGCGAGCCCGAACCGGCCAGTCTGGGCGGCCCCGCGATCTCGGTGGGCAGGCTCTCCGAGGCCGACAGGAAACGCTCCAGGTCGCCCTGACGAAACCGTCGGTCGCCCCTGGCGTTGATGCGGTAGTAGCGCAGCCGCCCCTGGTCGCTCCAGGCTCGCACCGTGTTCGGATGCACGCCCAGCAGGCGTGCCGCCTTGGTGACCGAGAGCGTTGCATCGGGCGGATGCAGCGTGAACGCGATTGCCATCGATCTCTCTGGAGGAAATGTGAACTGAACCCTGCCGAGAGCCTAGGCAACCTCACACAACTTGCCAATAGGACCAATGTACCTATGCAGATTGGGCGATTGGGCGGCGGTCGGGAACGCCCGGCTCCGTCGTGGACCCGCCGGCAAGCAGCTGGTCAGGAGCGTCCGGATCGGTTGTCGGCCGGTGGCTCGCTGGCTGGATCCTTCGTGTCGCCGGCTCCATCTGAAGTCTCGCTGGCTCGCTGCGCAGTGAGTCGGACGTAGGCCAGCGCGATGACCACGCTGAGGAGCGCCACCAGCGCGACGATTGCCAGGGCGGCGAGGGGGTCGCCGACCAGCCCGGGCCCAGTTCCGGCGCTCCGGGTATCACCGCCGGGCAGCGCCGTCGGGGCCGGCGACGCGGCCAGCACGGCCACCGGCACGACCGCGGAGGCCACCGCCCGAACGAGCGCCCAGCCCAGGCCCAGGGCGAGCAAGGCAAGTCCGCCGGCGAGCAGCAGGAGCGCGGCCAGCGGACGACCGCGTCGGCCACCGGCCAGCAGCTGCATGGCCTCCACGTGTTCCAGGCTGGACAGGATGAGCGGCCGACCCAGTCCGGCCGTCAGCATGGTCGTGCCGTCGGATCGCCGGCGTGGGACGCCGAGCACCGTGACGTGCTCCACGGACGAGAGCTGATCGATCCGCAGGCGCACCGGGGTGGTCGGCGGCAGATCGTCCGGGACACGCCCCGGCGCGTCCGCGGCGGTGCCCAGCGATTCCCGGGGCAGGACGACCAGGCCAGTGTCCAGCTGGTCGACGTCGATGGCCAGCACGCCGAGGCCGGCCCGGATTTCGAACGGGACCGCCTGGCGCTCTTCCGCGATCCGAGTCCAGCGCCCATTCAGCTGGGCCTCCAGGCGCTGTCGTCGGAAGACCAGCGGTCGGTCGTGCTCGTCGGGGAAGTCGTCGGCGCTGTCGAGCCGACCGTCGACCCGCACATAGGCCGCCCGGTTGGCCGCAGCGATCGTCTCGGCCTCCTCGATGGTCGCCGTCGGTGCGCTGGCCAGCAGCCGGCCGATCCGATAGCCAGGCCCGAAGGAGCGCAGCACGAGGGCGCCACCCAGCAGTGCGGCCAGGCCGGTCAGGACGATGACGAGAGGTTCCACGGGCGGCGATCATAGCGGCGGAACGCCGGCCGGGCCGACGACACTTGTGGCCATCGCCCGGCAGGTCTCGACAGGTGGCCGGCAGGTTGCCGCACGATCGGCGGGCATGGCAAGGCCCGAAGGAACCTACCCGGCGCGTGGGCCTTGATGCGATCGCCGCCGTTAGCGCTGCTCAGCCCCTCCGGGCTATGTTTCACGCTACGGCGATCGACCGCGCTGGTCAACGGTTGTCATCCACCGAATCCGGCTCCAGTGGTGAGTTGTCCACAGACCGTCCACAGTGCGGCCGGCCGAGACCTTCCGCTACCCTCCGGCGCGACCAGTCTGCGGATCCAGCGAAGTGCGCTGTCCGGCATAGCTGGTCAGGACCAGCCGTCCACCGACGAGCTCGGCTTCGACGACCACGTCGGAGTGCGCCACTCGCCAGGCCACCTCACCGGTCTGGCCGACGGCGAACGTCTCGATCTCGGCCTGGACGATGACATGAGGCAACCGCGACGATCCGATGAGCGTGCCGACCGGCGTACCGGACCGGTGGGTCCAGCGCAGCTCGCCAGTCCTGGCCTCAAAGGCATAGGTCAGAAACCCGTATTTCACGACGAGCAGCCCGGCGTCGTCCCACAGGAGCGCGCCGGGATCGTCGAACAGGGGCGAGGCCAGCCGTGCGGTCCAGCTCCCGGCGGGCGTCTCGGCCCGAAGCTCCGCCCGGCACATGCGCTCGAAGTCGGCAGACACGAGTGGGCCGTGGTCGGTCAGCTGGCCACCGGTCTCCGATAGCGCGAAGACGGCCGGCCCCTCGGCGCTGCCTGCCCAACGGAACCGGACCTGGAGCCCGCCCGGGTAGGCGGCCACGGCGTGGCGCGGCTCCGCGGTCATTGCGCGGTCAGCCCGCTGCCGACGCGCTCGACTCGCGTTGGTCCGACTCGCGCTGGCTCGGTTCGCGCCGGTCCGATTCCACGGGCGTCCCGGCAACCTCAACGGGGACCGGCGTGGACGGGTCCACCGGGCGGGGCGCAACATCCTCGGTGATCGGCGCGACGATCGCATTGGCCAGCGTCCGCAGGGTGGCCGGCGGCACCGGAAAGACGGCCGTCGGTGTGCCGGCCGCTGCCCACACGATGGCGTGGCGGCCCAGGTCCGGGTCCATGATCACGCGAAGCGAACGGGTGTGGCCGATCGGGGGGATGCCGCCGATGGCGTAGCCCGTCAGCTCGTTGGCCTCGCGCGCGGTCGCTCGCCGAACATCCGCGGCACCGCTCACGGCGGCCAACCGGGCGACATCGACCCGGTTCGTCCCGGACACCAGGCACAGGATCGGCTCGAGCGCGCCCTCGTCGTTGCGCGTCACGAAGACGAGCGACTTGACGATCTGGCCGAGCTCCGCGCCGACGGCTGCCGCGGCCTCCTGGGCGGTGTGAGTCGACTCGTCGAACACGCGGATGTCTAGTGTGACGCCCTTCCGGGCGGCGGCGTCGAGGACGCGCTGGATGCCGGCGGGGACAGCGGGCTCAGGCACGGCCGGAGTCTACCATCGAGGTGGTCGAGTAGGATCGAGCCGCGATGGACGCGATTCTCTTCGACTGGGACGGCACGCTGGCCGACACATTGGGCGCGATCTACGACGCCAACGTGGCGGTCATGGCCGAGCTGGGCCTGCCGTTCGACGCGGAGCAGTATCGTCGCCACGCCACCCCGGACTGGCGCCTCTTCTACGAGCGCCTGGGCGTCCCGGCGGACCGACTCGAGGCGGCCAACGCGCGCTGGAACGAGTTGATCGACTTCCGCGGCGCGCTGCTCTTCCCAGGAATCCGTCAGGCGCTCAAGCGCCTGTCGGCGGCCGGGCATCCGTTGGGGGTGGTGACCGCCGGGCACAGCAGCGCCGTCCGCGGTCAACTGCGTCAGCACGGCCTGGAGCGGCTGTTCGAGGTGGTCGTCTACGGCGACGATCTGCCGGTTCAGAAGCCCCATCCGGATCCGCTTCTGGTGGCACTCGGCGGGTTGGGCCGGCGGGATCGACCGGATGGCGCGGTCTATGTCGGCGATTCGACGACGGACATGGAGATGGCCCGTGCGGTGGGGGTCCATGCCGTCGGGATCGAGTCACTCTTCGCGAGCGCCGACCAGTTGCGTGCGGCCGGCGCCGACGAGGTCGCCGGTTCCACGCAACAGTGGGTGGAGCAGGTGTTCAGCCGTGGCTCCGTGCGACCGTCTCTCCCGCCGGGCACACGGGGCAGCCCGGATGGCTCGAGCACGCCCTTGCCGCGGACACGCCGAGCATGAGAGCCGTGCTCGTCGCCGATGGCAGCGTGCCCGAGCGCCGGGTGCTCGATCCGGCGCTCCTGGCCCCGGACGCGGATGGGCCGCCACTGGTCATCGCCATCGACGGGGGTGCGCGCAAGGCGGAGCGCCTCGGGCTGGTCCCGGATGTCCTGGTCGGCGACGGCGACTCACTCGCCCCGGCCGACATCGAGCGCCTGCGTGCCACGGGCTGCGAGATCCAGCTGTGCTCACCGGACAAGGACGAGAGCGATACCGAGCTCGCTCTGCGCGAGGCGTGCGCCAGGGGCGCCACCGAGATCGTCGTCCTCGGCGCGTTCGGCGGCGAGCGGATCGAACATCTGCTGGCCAACGTCGCCCTGCTGGCGCTGCCGATGCTCGACGGGCGCACGGTGCTGTTGGCCGACGGCACCTCCACCATGCGCCTGCTCGGACAGCGATCCGGATCGGCGCGCCTTGAGGTCCAGGGCGCCGCCGGCGACTACGTCTCGCTCCTGCCGCTCGACGACGTCGTCGAGGGAATCGCCACGGATGGTCTGCGCTATCCGCTGCGCGGCGAGCCGTTGCGGCTCGGGCCGGCCCGCGGCCTGTCCAATGAGCTGGTCGGCACCAGTGCGCGCATCTCGGTCGAGCGTGGCCGGCTCATCGTGGTCCACACGGTTCGCCGGTTGCTTGGTACCCTCCCGACGTGAGCCTGCCCTCCGTCGGCGATGTTGCCCCGGCCATCGCCCTGTCCGACGACTCCGGAACGATCCATCGTCTGGGCGACCAGCTGGGCCGCTGGACGCTGGTCTACTTCTACCCCGAGGACGACACGTCCGGCTGCACGACGGAGGCGTGCCAGTTCCGTGACCTGGACGAGGACATTCGGGCAGAGAGCGCCGACGTCTGGGGCATCAGCCCCGATGGATCGGCCAGCCACCGGCGGTTCCGGGCCAAGTTCGGCCTGCCGTTCACGCTGCTGTCGGACGAGGACCACGCGGTTGCGCAGGCCTACGGCGCGTGGACGCTCAAGCAGAACTACGGCCGCGAGTACATGGGCATCCAGCGCTCCAGCTTTCTGGTAGATCCGGCGGGCCTGATCGCCCGGATCTGGCCGAAGGTGAAAGCAGATGGTCACGCCGCTGAGGTGCTCGCCGCTATCGCCGCGGCGCGAGCCGAGAGGGCCATCTGAGGCCCGACCCAGGTAGCCCGGTTGCCGGGCAGCAAAAGAGGCTTCGCCCGTGGGGGGATACGAGCGAAGCCTCGACGGTATTCTAGCGGAGAATTCGGGATGTGCAATCGATTCTGGCGCCGCGTCCGGCGGGCTTCGTGATGGCCTCGACGACGGACGCCCCCACGCCCGCGACCCCTCCGACGCCGGTCCCCGATACGTGGCGGCCCGCGCGGTTCATGGTCATCGTTGCTCACCCCGACGACGCCGATTTCGGACCGGCCGCGACGGCGGCAGGCTGGATCGACGCAGGCTCCGTCGGCTGGCTGGTGTGCTGTACGAGCGGGGACCAGGGCGGCGAGGATCCCGACCTGGACCCACTCCAGCTGGCCGCGACGCGGGAGGCCGAGCAGCAGGCCGCAGCCCAGATTGTTGGCTATGCCGGGGTCAGCTTCCTGCACCAGCCCGATGGCGCGCTGGCCAACGACCTGGCGCTGCGCGAACTACTCGTGCGTGAGATCCGGACCTTCCGGCCGGAAGCGGTGCTGGCCCAGGATCCGACCGTGCTGCTCTATCCCGGCGGGGGCATCAACCACACGGATCATCGCGCCGCCGGTATGGCCGCCGTCGACGCGGTCTATCCGGCCGCGCGGAACCCGATGTCCTTTCCGTGGCTGGCCCGTGCCGGAATGGCACCCCATCGGGTCCGTCGCCTGTACCTGTTCTGGACGGCGGAGCCGACGACCTGGCTGGACATCGGGGCCACCATCGAGCGCAAGATCGGGGCGCTGCGTGCTCACGCCAGCCAGATCTCCGAGCCGGAGCAGCTGGACGAGCGGATCCGGACGTGGGCCCGGGAAATGGCCGGCCCGCTTGGCCTGGAGGCGGTCGAGGCATTCCGGGTCGTCGTCATCGACGAGGATGAGGACGAGTCCGGAGCAGATCAAGCTGCTCTGCAGGCGGCACCACAGGAGCTTCCGAGCGCCAGCCCGAGCACTGACACCCCCGGGCGCTGACACCCGCGAGTGCCGACGCCTCGACCCGCAGAAACGGAACCGTCAGGAACGGAGCAGGACGGGCCGAATGCGACCCCAGGCGTTCCACAGGTCGGTCAGCGCCTCGGCCCGCTCACCCAACAGGCTGAGCAGCTCGCCCAGGGTCAGCTCCGGCGCGGTGGCCGACAAGAACTCGTCCGCGGCGATCGCCACCTCTCGATAGAGCTCGACCATGGTTGCCTCGGTCGGCCAGCGCCTGACGCGCATCGGGTCAAGTCCCGCATAGCCAATCGCCAGGGACAGGTCGCGTTGACTGGGCAGTCGTCCGTCGGCGAACCTGCCCAGCCCATCGAAGCGATAGCCGAGCGAGGTCAGCGCCCTCGCGATATCCCGACACTGTGTCTGGTCGAACAGCCCCCAGAACGGATGGTCGGCGGGAAACTCCAGCGCAGTTGCCTCGATTGCGCGGGCGACGATCGCCTCAACCAGCCCGCCGAGCCCGAGTCGCCAACGGGTCTGCGCGGCGGGGTCCGCCCCGGCCAGCGCCACGACCGCCTGTTCCAGCGCAGCACGATCGCCATGAAGCAGCTTGAGCATGACCGGCTCACGTCCGGCGAAGGGCAGCGTCGGTGTCGAAGCCGCAGTCCCGAACGGGGCAGTCCCGAACGGGGCGCCTACGAGCGGGGGTCCGGCCAGCAACTGTGCTCGGGCGGTGGCGTCGTCCGAATCGAGCGGGGCCAGCGGCCGGCGGCCAGCGGCCGTATCGAGGGATGACTCCTCGCAGGCGGCCAGTGCCTCGAGACTGGTCTGGCAGGCCTCGGCCGCCGACTCGGCGTTGATTCGGGCCACATCGGCCTCGAGATCGAGTCGCTCGATCGTGGTCACCAGCCCGCTGGCCGCCGTCTGTTCGCGGATGCCCGCCGACGCGTCAGCGATCCCGGAGCGGTTGATCCGGTCGATCTCGGTCAACCAGGTCCGGGCGGCGGCCTCCACGCTGCCGGGGTTCCGCTCGTCAGCGTTGGCGCGACGGAAGGCGTCCCAAGCCACTTCCTTGGCCTGCCGAAGTACGCGTGGGTCGCCCGCGGTCCGGGCGCCCTCGGCCCGCACGACATGGCCGTCGTAGGCGCGTTGCGCCTCGAGCATCCGGGCGCGAGCGGTACCGGCCTCTTCGCGCAGCCGGCTGGCCAGCCCACAGCGTTCCTCAGCACGGCGGCGCTGGTCCGCGCAGGGCGTCTGGTTGGCCAGCCCGACGTCATCGTCGGGCGCCGTCAGGGCGTCCGGGCTGCCATCGCCCGTTGCGGCCGATGCGGTCACGGGTGCCAGCGCGGGGGGCTGGTCCGGCGCCTGAGTCGCGCCAACCGTCGCTGTCCTGGCACGGGCGGCTGCGGTTGATCCAGGGCGATCGCCGCGTGCCTGCCCAGGCTCCGTCCAGACCCTGGAGGTGGATCGCACGGCCGCCAGCGCGCGCGTGCTCGCGCGGTCGTCGGCCTGGGGGCGGATCGGGATGCCAACGAGCGGCCGTACCGCGACCGGTGATCGCACGGGCGTTCGATTGCCCGCCGCGGCCCGGGCCGATGACATGACGGCCACCGAAGGGGCCGGCGCATGGGGAGCTGGTCCGGTCGAGCGCGTGGCCCTGAGGTCGTCGGCCCGTTCAGTCGGTCCCCAGGAGGGAGACGACGACTCGCCGTCGGGGATGAACCCGGACAGCGTCGTCGCCATGCGCCGAGGGATCGCGTCGTGGGCCATGGTCACCCGGACCTCGCGCGGCGCAGGCGGCCGGGCCCGGACAACGATCGAGAGCGCTGCTCCGCTGGCTACGCCCAGAATGAGCCCGAGTGCCAGGAACGCGAATTCACTCGCGGTCACCTGTCCTCCTCGCGCGCCGGTCCCACGGAGGGATGGATCGACGATCCGCTCCGGAGCGTAGCTGCCCCATCCGGAGGCGTCAAATCGCGGGCGCCCTGTGCAGGGCTGTGTCGTGTGCAGGGCTGCCGGCGACGGTGGTACATTGCCGTCGCGTCGGCAGTCGCAGGCCGACCCGTTTTCCGCCTGTCCGAATCGATCGCACAGAAAGGCACGTCCGCCGCGTGGCCATCGACCCCAACCAGGAATTCCTCGTCCAGCCGGTCGACGCGTCCTGGCTGCAGTGCAACATCGAGTGCCAGGAAGCCTGCCCGGTCGGTACGAACTGTCGGGGCTACCTCAATCTGGCTGCTGAGGGCCGGTTCGAAGAAGGCTACATCCTGTCCCGCGAACCGAACCCGGTCGCCGCGATGTGCTCGTACGTCTGCTCTGCACCGTGCGAGCGGGCCTGCCGCCGCGGCGACATCGATCGACCGCTGGCGATCCGGGCCATGAAGCGCTTCCTGGTCGAGTGGCACGAGGCGTCTGGGATCCCGGACGCCATGCCCAGCATCACCCCGCGCACGGAGCGTGTGGCCGTCGTCGGGGCGGGTCCGGCCGGCCTGTCCGTCGCCCGTGAGCTCGCCCTCAAGGGCTTCCGGGTGACCGTCTTCGACGGTCTGCCCTACGCCGGCGGCACGATGCTCATCGGCGTGCCGGCCTTCCGCCTGCCGCGCGAGGCAATCGAGATGGACGTCAAGCTGATCGAGCGGCTGGGCGTCACCTTCCGGTTCAGCACGACGATCGGGGTCGACGTCACCTTCGCCCAGCTGCAGGACGACTTCGACGCCATCGCGATCACCGCGGGTGCCATGGACGCTGTCGCGCTGGACGTGCCCGGCGGCGATCTGGCCGGGGTCGACTACGGGGTCGACTTCATGAAGAAGGCGAACCTCGGCCAGGAGCTCGATCCGGGCAAGGACGTCGTCGTCATCGGCGGTGGCTACACGGCCATGGACTGCTCACGGACCAGCCTTCGTCACGGCGCCGAGCGTGTCTCGATCGTCTACCGGCGAACCCGCTCGGAGCTCGTCGTGGACGAGGAGGAGCTCGGCGAGACGGAGCGCGAAGGCGTCCGCATGGAGTTCCTGGCCAGCCCGATCGAGGTCCTCGGGGAGGCCGGCCAGGTGGTCGGCGTGCGCTTCATCCGCAACCGCCTCGGTGAGCCGGACGCGTCGGGACGTCGTTCGCCCGTGCCGATCCCGGGTTCGGAGTTCGTGATCAAGGCAGACACCGTCATCCCGGCCGTGTCCCAGTCGGCGGATCTCTCGTTCCTGCCGGTGGAGGCCAACTTCGAGGTCAACCGAGGTCGGGTCAAGGTGGATCCGGCCACGTACGCCACGAACGTTCGGGGCGTGTTCGCCTGTGGCGACTTCGTGACCGGTCCGACGACCCTCATCGAAGCTGCCGGCCACGGCAAGAAGTGCGCCTATGCGATCGACCGCTACCTGACCGGCGCGACCGACGTGAGCGTCGCCGCCAACGTCAAGATCACCAGCTCCTGGCGCCACGACATGCCCGAGTTCTACGATGTGCTGCCGCGCCAGCACATCCCCATGGCGCCGGTGGCCATGCGCATGCCCTCGACGGACCCGGCGGTCAACTTCACGACTCCGGTCGAGCTGGGCTACGGGGCCACCCAGGCCGTCGCGGAATCCACCCGCTGCCTGATGTGCAACTTCAACATCTGGTTCGATCCGTTCCGGTGCGTCCTGTGCGGAGCCTGCGCGGATGTCTGCCCGGAAGGCGTCATCCACATGGTCGACGTCAACCAGCTCAAGACCGAGGGCCTGTTGCCGGAGGTCGAAGAGGCCTATGGCTGGGAGGGCGGGGCCGCGATGATCCTCGACGAGGAGCGCTGCATTCGCTGTGCCCTGTGCGTCAAGCGATGTCCGTTCGACGCCATTACGATGGAGCGGTTCGAGCTCCAGGAGATTTCGACGGACGGGCGGCTCTACAAGGAGTCGTACCGAGACGCGCAACTTGCCGGGACCCCCGGTGTGGCAGGAGGATCCAGGTGAGTTTCCTCGAGCGGGTGGATCAGACCATTCGCCGAAGCCCGGTCTGGCGATCGCTGTTCCGACAGCCGTACCCCAACGACGAGCGGTCGCGGGCGTACGCCGTCATGAACAACGTCTTCCTGCACATCCATCCGGTCCGGGTGCGCCAGCATGCGGTCAAGTTCGCCTACACGTTCTGCCTGGGCGGGCTGAGCTTTTTCCTGTTCCTGGTCCTGACCGTGACCGGCGTCTACCTCATGTTCTTCTACGTGCCGTCCTCGACGCAGGCGTACTCGAACATCCTGTCGATCCAGAGCGAGGTCACCTTCGGGCTGCTCTCCCGGAACATCCACCGCTGGGCCGCCCACCTGATGGTCTTCTTCGTCTTCCTGCACATGATGCGGGTGTTCTACCACGGTGCCTACAAGCCACCGCGCGAGTTCAACTGGGTGGTCGGGGTGGTCCTGCTGTTCCTCACGATCATGCTGTCGTTCACGGGCTACCTGCTGCCCTGGGACCAGATCGCCTATTGGGCGATCACGATTGGCACGAACATGGGCGGCTACGCGCCGCTGTTCAACACCCCCACCAAACTCATCCTGCTGGGCGGCCTGGAGGTGGGCCAGAACACGCTGCTCCGCTTCTACGTGCTCCACATCATGGTCTTCCCCCTGCTCGCCGCGATCTTCCTGGCCGTCCATTTCTGGCGGATCCGGAAGGACGGCGGGATCAGCGGGCCCCTGTGAGCGGAGGCAGCCAGACCGATGTCTGACCAGAAGACCCCATCCGAGCCGCGGGTCGTCCTGCCGGTCGACCCGACCCGCCGGACCGAGATCGACAAGCAGCGCGTGCCCATGTCGGCGCGACCCTACCGCCTGCTGGCGCTGGTCAAGCAGGATGCCGTCGTCCGAGTCCAGAAGGAGCCGGACGACACGGTCATGACCTGGCCGCATCTCCTCTCGATCGAGTTCCTGGCGGCCGCCATGATGAGCATCTTCCTGCTGGCCATGGGCCTCTTCGTGAACGCTCCCCTGGAGCAGCTGGCCAACGGCAACGTGACACCGGCGGTGGCCAAGGCGCCGTGGTACTTCCTGGGACTCCAGGAACTGCTGGCCTACTTCCACCCGACGGTCGCCGGCGTGCTGGTGCCCTCCTTCGTCCTCCTCGGGGCCGCCCTCATCCCGTTCGTCGATCGAGGCGACCTGCTTGCCTTCCGGCCGTCCGAGCGCAAGACGGCGGTCGTCCTGTTCTCGCTCTTCTGTATCACCGGTCTGGTCGTCACGTTCGTGGGGATCTTCTTCCGAGGGCCCGGCTACGCCTTCGCGATCCCGTACATCCAGACCAACGGCCTGCATTTCAGCCTGTAGCCAGGAAGCGAACCGTCCGGCCATGAGCAACTACCACGTCGAACCCGCCGCGCAGTCCCAGGCGCTCACCAAGGAGGCCATCAAGGCGCTCCGTCACGAGCAGGTCCAGGGCGTCTCCCGCCGGCAGCTGTTGCGCACCTCGCTCGGGGCCGCCATCGGGCTGTGGCTGCTGGAGATCGGGGCAGGCTCGATCGGCTACGTCTGGCCGAGCATCGCCAGCGGCAACCGCAGCCAGGTCAAAATCGGCACGTTCAAGGACGTCAAGGCCCAGAACTCCTCGCTGCCGATCGACCAGGGGTTCCCGGCCTACTACTTCGAGGCCAAGTCATTCATCGTGCTCATCGACCCCAGCCGCCAGGAGTTCATTCCCGGCGAGGACAAGGCCGGCGACGGGACGGCCCTCAACGTGCGGGCGCTCTACCAGCGCTGCCCGCACTTGGGCTGCAAGCCAAACCCCTGCGTCAAGAATTTCTGGCTGGAGTGTCCCTGCCATGGTTCACGCTATGACCGCCTCGGGATCAAGGCGCTCGGCGTCCAGTACGGGCCATCGCCGCGCAGCCTGGACCGCTTCGCGACGGTCGTCGACAGCGGCGGCTCGCTGGCGGTCGATACCCTGAAGATCACCCTCGGTCCACTGCCGATCGCCCTCGGCCAGCCGGGCCTCATCCCGCCGAGGACGCCCACCGGATGCCTCTGATCGCCGCACTCGGCACGACCATTCGCACGCCGCGCGGAGGCGAGGCATGAGCGACCAGCTCGGCGGCGGCCCGGACCAGCGACTGCCTGCCCGGCGGCCGGCCAGTGAGGCCGCCCCGGTGGAGCGCTTCGCCGCGCCACCGAGCGCCCACCAACTGGCCCTGACCCCGGCGCGCGCCGCGCAGGTCGTGCGCCAGAGTGACAACGCCCGCTGGGTCGGCTTTCTCGCCACGCTGGTCGTCGTCCTGTTCGTCATCGTCTACTACTTCTACGAGCTGGGCGTGCCGGGCGTGCCGAATACGAGCCGGCTGGCCAGTGAGACCAATGCCCAGGCGGTCACCTCCGTCGAGCGCGGCTACAACCTGTTCATCGCGAACTGTGCCCGCTGCCACGGCGCCAGTGGACAGGGTGGCATCGGGCCGGTCCTCAATGACCAGATGAAGCTCTACGTCCACCTCAGCCCGAGCTACATCCGCAGCGTCCTGACGGCAGGTGGCCGCTATGTCTGCGGGAACCCGCAGAGCATCATGCCGGTCTGGGCGGACACCAACGGCGGGCCGCTCAACTACATCCAGATCCAGAACCTCATTGACTTCCTGCGGGCACCCAGCAACCAGCAGTACGTCGTCCGCGATCCGTCGACGAACGAGGCCGTCGAGGCCAATGGCAAGGTTCAGACCTTCTCCGGCTGGCGCGATCCGAACTTCAAGCCGGCACCCGATGCCACACCGGTGCCAGCCTGCTGGTCGTCCGCCCTGACCGGTGGCGCGGCCTCGCCATCGGGCTCGCCGGCCGCCACGCCGGCCCCCGGTGAGGCGGTCGTCTCGATCGTTGCCCAGGGGATCGCCTTCACGACCACGGACGTCACGGCGCCAGCCGACAAGCCGTTCGCGATTGCATTCGACAACCAGGACGCCGGCACCTTGCACAACGTCGCGATCAAGGATGCCGGCGGTGCCCAGGTGTTCAAGGGTGACATCTTCAACGGCGTGGCCAAGCAGACGTACAGCGTGCCGGCGCTCAAGGCCGGTGCCTACACGTTCGCCTGCTCGGTCCACTCGAACATGACGGGGACGCTCACGGTCAAGTAGCAGACCCGCGGCACCGGCGACGCCCGGACCGCGCTGGGGATGGAGGACGATGGCGGCACAGGCGCGCGGCACGGGGACCACGGCCCGGCGACGGGTCCTGTTCGGGCTGTTCGATGGAGACGGCTGGGCCTGGGCTTCGGCCAAGGCGGCCTTCTGGTTCGTGACCATCGTCATGATGCTCGCCTACATCCCGGATCGCGCCTACTACTTCACCGTCTTTCCGACGATCGACGTTGGGGTCAACCTGTTCTCGCCGGTCAACTTCTGCCCGCCCTCCAACCGCAATCTGCCCTGCCCGGTGCCGCCGGGTGGGACGCTGCCGTGGGACCCCAGTCCCACGCAACTGGCCCTGCCAGCGCCCCGAACGGATGGCGCGGCGGTGCAGGTCGGCACCTCGCTGGTCTATGTCGGTGGCAGCGATGGCAAGACCGCCACGGACACCACCTTCCGGGCGCCGCTCTACGGCGGCACGTTCGGTCCGTGGCAGGCAGGCGGGAAGTTGCCCGCACCACGCACGGCCGCCGCGGTGGCCACCCTCAATAGTGCGATCTACGTCGCCGGTGGGAACGGCCCGGACGGCAAGCCGACCGACACGATGTTCGTCGCCAGCCAGGACTTGGCCACGGGCGCCCTGAGCGATTTCACGGCCTCGGACAAGCTGAAGCTGCCCGCACCCCGGATGGCAGCATCACTGGTGGCCGGCGGCGACGGGCTGTTCCTCATCGGCGGCACGGACGGCAGCGCGCCCCAGGCCACGGTCTGGAAATCGACCCTGGACAAGAACGGCAAGCTCGGTGCCTGGCAGCCGCAGGCCTCGCTGCCAATGGGTGTCAGCGAGGCCGCTGCGGCCGTCGTCGGCGATCACCTGTTCGTCTACGGCGGACGCGATGCGCAGGGTCCTGAGGGCCTGGTCCTGCGCGGCAACCTGGGCAAGGATCCCGCCAACCTCGGACAGATCGTCAGCTGGGATATCGGCGGCGGGACAACGAACCTGCCGGGTCCTCGGGCGAACGCCGCCGGGTTCTCGTCGAACGGCACCCTCTACCTGGTGGGCGGACGGGATTCCCAGGGGCTCCGTCCGGAACTGTACTGGGCCGTGCCGGATGCGAAGGGCGACATCGCCGGATGGCAGCACCTGCCCCAGACGGACCTGCCGACCGGGGTCAGCGGCGCGGCCGCCATGGTCAGCGGTTCGCAGGCGTTCCTCGTTGGAGGCACCATCGCCGATGGAGCGGTCGCGGGCAGCGCGCGAACCAACCTCGCCCCGCAGCCACCGTTCTTCCAGCTCGGTCTGTTCGGGGTGACAATTCCTGCGCTCAAGATCGGCGGCGAGATCGGCCAACAATTGGGCTACCTCAGTGCGGCCGGAGCGGGCACGGTCAACTTCATCGTGCTGGTCCTGATCGGCTATGCCTTCGCCCACAAGGAGCGGACCCGGGCATTCTTCCGCCACCTGCGGGAGCGCCGCAAGGGCTGACGCGGGCAAGGGCTGACGCGGGCAGGCGGGCGAGTGCGGAGCGAGATCGCGCCCTCAAACGCCGGATCGCGACCTCAGGACAGTTCAGCCAGCGGGCGTCGTCCGGAGAAGCCTGAATCGAGTTCGTGCCACCACTCGATGGGGCCTTCGCCCAGGCGCCAGCACAGCCAGATCTGGCGGCCGTTGGCCAACGCCGGGAAGTCGATCAGCCCGGTCTCGATGTCGCGCAGGGCGATCCCCCAGGCGTCGATCCGAGTGACCGTCGCCTGCATCTGATCGACGATGCCCCTGATCCGCAACCGGAGTCGCTGCTGCTCGTCGGCTGACGAACTGACGTCGCGTTCGGTTTTGGCGGCCCGAAGCTCGTCGCGCTGGTCGCGCAGGAGGACCAGCATCTCGTCCACGTCGGCGATCCGTTCGTTCGCCCGGTCGATCGTGTAGAAGGTAGTCACCGACCGATTCTACCCGCCTCGGCGCGGAGACCTCGGGCGCCACGTCCCGTGGTGCCGCTGCCCGTGCCGCAAGCCAACGGCGGGCTCTCCGGCGCCTGGCCGGCGGCTGACCGGTGCGGGTCATGAACGGCCTCGCCATCGGCTACTATCGCCCGCATGCATATTGCCCAGCGAATGGACTCCATCGGCACCGAAACGGCCTTCGAGGCGGCAGCGCGCGCACGGGCGCTCGAGGCCACCGGACGGGACGTCATCCATCTCGAGGTCGGTGAGCCCGACTTCGACACGCCGGACAACGTCCG
>JANMQO010000002.1:0-8472 GCA_031370565.1 Chloroflexota bacterium | reverse complement strand
GCCGGCGGTGTCGCCGTCCCGCTCGCGCCAGCAACGGCAGGCATCTCGCCAGAGATCGTGTGGACGCTCGCGCTCTCACCCGCCGGCGACCGCCTCGTTCTCGTCCGAACCGATGCGACCAGCCGGCCGATCGCGCTGACGATCCGGGCGCAAGCCGCCGGCTGGGCCGAGGTGGCCCACATCCCGTTGGCGCCCGGGGTAGACCGCGTGGCACTGGCCTGGTTGCCCTGAGCGCACCTGAGACCCGACCGACGCCGGGTCTCAGGTGCCAGAGCTGCCGATGGATTCCCGGTGTCAGGCGGTGATGAGTTCCCGTGTGCCGATCGTGGAGACCTGGCTGTCCTCGGGCAACATGGCTCCGAGGATCTTCTGGAGCGCGAGCTGGTGTACGCACGATCCCCAGCTCTCGAAGTAGTGGCAGGTGCAGTGCCAGCTACCGGCATCGAGACGGACGTGGTGGGTGTCGTTGTCCCCGCGGAACGTCAACGACAGACGGTCGATGCTGATCCGGTCCCGCTCTCGAGCGTAGCGATTTGCCTTCTCGACCTTGCCGATCAAGGAGCTGTGCATCGTCGAGGTTCCTCCGTCGCCCAAGGGCGCTCACGAGGCCGCCGTCCGGTCACTGCACCATCGACCGGTGGTGACGGTCGCTGCCCGAACCATACACCCGTGTCCGCCCGAGGGAAACCCGCAGCAGCATGATCCGGACGCGCCAATGGTCAGGGGGCGGTGGTCCCTTGACGTCCGTAGTCGTCCTCCAGGCGGATCACATCGTCCAGCTCCGGGGTGGACACTTCGATGAGCTCGCAGCGCTCGATCGCCTCGAAGCGATGGACCATCCCGACGGGAATCCGGCGGGACTCGCCAGGGCCGAGCTCCATGGTGCCGAGGGTGCCGTCCGGCTTGCCGAGGTACAGCCGCAATCGGCCGGAGATGACCCGGATCGCCTCGTCCTTGTGCTCGTGGAGCTGGAGCGACAGGCGCTTCCCGGCCTCGATGACGAGGACTTTGCCGGCGAAGCGGTCCGTCTGGACCCAGATGAGCTCATGGCCCCAAGGCTTGACGACGCGGCGCTCGGTCGAGTCGGGCGGCTCGGTCGAGTCGGGCGGCGCGGTTGACTCAGCTGGCTTGGCCGGCTTGGCCCGTTCGGTCGACGCGTCGCTGCTCGACGGGCCCGGCCCGGACTCAGGCATCACGGACGAGCCGCTCCCCCGCCACGATCATCGCGTCGCGGACATCGGCGGACGTCGCCTCCGTGTAGACCCGGACCAACGGCTCGGTGCCGCTGAACCGGACGAGCAGCCACGACCCGTCTGCCACATGGAACTTGAACCCGTCGTTGGTCGCCAGGGCGTCGGTCCGGGTGACCGGCGCACCGTCCAGCCGGCTCGGGGCATGCAGCCGCAGGTCGACCAGGAGGCGCTCCTTGAGAGCCGGGTAGTCGGCCTTGTCCACGTGCACGTCGACGCGGCGATACCAGGACGGTCCGGCCAGTTCGTGGAACGCGGCCAGCGCCGTGGAGACCGGCCAGCGGCCAGCCGCCTTCTCGCGCAGGAAGAGGTCGAGCAGGAGCAGGTCCGCGTAGATCCCGTCACGCTCCGGCAGGTGCATCCCGAAGCCGAAGCCGCCGGACTCCTCGGCGCCCATCATCGCGCCGGTCTCGATCATCTTCGGCCCGATGTACTTGAAGCCGACCGACGTCTCGTACGTGGCGATGCCGTAGTGCGCGCCCAGGCGCGCCGCCATCGAGGTGTTGTTGACGCTGATGACCACCGGGTCGCGCAAGCCGCGATACTCGGCGAGGTAGTACATGAGCAGCCCGGTCACCTCGAGCTGGTGAATGAATATGCCGCGCTCATCGGCCGCGCCTGCCCGATCGGCGTCGCCGTCCAGGAGCAGACCCAGGTCGTAGCCGCCCGCCGCGAGCAGCCCAAGTGCCTCATCGACGTTCGGCCGGATCGGCTCGGGGTTGACCCCGCCGAAGTACGGATTGCGCTCCTGGTGCAACTCGTGCACGCGGATCTTGCCGCCACCGAGCAGCCGGCTGATCCAGCCCGCTCCGGCGCCCCACATCGGCTCGACCAGGATGGACACGTCCGCCGCCCGCAACGCGTCGAGGTCCACCGTGCGGCGCAGGAACCGTTCGTAGCCCTCGAACGGATCGAACCGCTCGACGAGACCGGCCGCCTCGGCGTCTGCGAACGGGCGGCGCTCGATGGCGCGGCCGCCGTTGCCGGCGATCGTTTCCTCGAGAACCGACAGGATCTCCGGTCCGGCGGCGGACCCGGTCGGGGCCTTGACCTTGAAGCCGTTGTCGGTCCACGGATTGTGGCTGGCCGTGATGACGATCCCGGCCGCGGCACCGCGTTCGACCACCTCGTAGCTCGACATCTGGGTGGGCACCGCGTGCGTCGCGTACGCGACGGGGATGTCGTGGGCGAGCAGCACCTCGGCGGCAGCCACGGCAAAGTGCTCGCTGGCGAAGCGCCGGTCGTAGGCGACGACCACCCCTTTGGCCTGTTCCCCGCGATCCACCACGTAGCGCGCGACCCCATCGGCGCAGCGCCGGACGTTCTCGAAGGAGAACTCATCGGCGATGCGCGCCCGCCAGCCGTCCGTTCCAAACACGATCTTCGTCGGTGTCGGGGCTTCCGCGGTGTTGGTCACGATTTCATCTCCTGCTGGGCGACCCGCTCGAGCAGGCTCGCCACCATCGCCTCGGCCGGTCGGGCGCCCGCCAGCAGCGCGCTCGGCGTCGGACCGAGGATACGGCACGGACCGGCCGACTGGACGAGCCGACCGTCGATCCGCCGGACGACCAGGTCGTTGGGTCCGACCTGCGCCTCCTCGTCGGCTTGCACCACCCGACCGCTGCCGGCGACGCCCAACGCCTCGAGCAGCGCTGTCCAGCTGCCGAGATCGCTCCAGCCCACCTGCATGGCGCCCATGGCCACCCGACCAGCCGCCGCCGCTGGTTCGAGCACCGCGTAGTCGATTGAGGTGGCCCGGATCGTCTGGTAGGTCGCCTCGATGGTTCCGGCGGCGTGCGCCCGGGTCACCGCGTTCAGGATGTCCGGCGCGAAGTCGGCCAGCGCCGCGCGGATGGCTCGCCGGCGCCACAGGAAGATGCCCGCATTCCAGGCGACGCCCGGTGCCCCGAGCAGGACCTCTGCGCGTTCCGGCGAAGGCTTCTCCTCGAAGGCGCGCAACGGGTACGCACGGAGACCTTCGACCTCGCCGGCGAGCGTAGGTGCAGCCCCGACGTAGCCCTCGTCCGGCAACAGGTAGCCGTACTCCGTGGCGGGTCGACTGACCTCGATGCCCAGCGTAGCCAACGGGTCGACGATCCCGAAGGCTTCCCGGGCGATGCCCTGTTCGGCGGCCCGCAGCACGCGCCGAAACTGGGGCTCGTCGGCGATGACCTGGTCGGCCGGCAGCACGACCATGACCTCGTCGTCCGGTCGATCGAGCGCCACGGTGGCCAGCGCGATCGCCGCGGCCGTGTTCCGCCCCGTCGGCTCCTCCAGGACGGCGACTCCGGGCAGGCAGGCTCGCACGAGCGGGGCGTAGCGCCGGGCAGCAACGACCGTGACGTCGGCCTGGCTCAGCTCGAGCGCGGAGCCGGCAGTGGTCGAGCGGCCGGGCGCGGAGCCGTCGAGGGCCGAGCCGTCGAGGGCCGAGCCGTCGAGCAGCCGTCGGACCGTCCCCTCCAGGAGTGACTCCGGGCCGAGCAGCGGCAGGAATGGCTTGGGACGTTCCGGCGTGGACAACGGCCAGAGGCGAGTCCCCCCGCCGCCTGCCAGGATCACGATGTACATGTGCCGCCATTGTATGAGCGGGCGCCCGAGCTGCCACGCCACCCTCCGCGGTTCCGGCCGCGCGCGTCGCACGGATCGCGCGGATCGCGCGCCGACGTCACGGTGTGGGCAACAGACTCGGATCGATGATCTGGTCGGCCGTGACCGGATTCGGCACGAGCCCACCCGGCAGGCCGGCGATGAACGCGATCGACTTCGTCCAGCCATCGCGGTCGATGGCGCCCAGCCCCTGCGTCGCGGTCAGGTTGTTCTGCCAGCCATCGATGGTGGCCTGCAGCACGGCCAGCTGGCCGGTCCGGTCCGTGCCCAGCTCCGGAACAGCCGCCACGGCTGCATCGAGCCCGCGCTGGGGATCCGCGATGATCTCCTTCATCGCGCGCAGGGTGGCCGCGATGAACCGGGTGATGGCGTCCCGCTTGGCGGCCATCGTCTGCGTCCCGACGATGAGACCGTTGCCCTGCAGCGGCACGACGCCGTCCACCCGCAGGATGACCGGCACGATGCCACTCCGGGCGAGTTGGACCGGCTCGTTGTTGACGAAGCCCGTCGCCGCGTCGACCTGACCGCGCTCCACCCCGACCAACTGGCCGTAGTCCGGGTAGAGGGTGATATCGACGTCCTTCGGGCTCAATCCGACGGAGCCCAGGAGTGCCTGGAGCATGATCCAGCTGGACCCGTACTTGCCCGGTGTGCCGATCTTCCGACCCTTGAGATCGGCGGCGGTTTTGATCCCGCTGGTCGCATTGGCGAAGACGACGTTGGGGAACTTGGCGTAGATGGTCGCAACGTACTTGACCGGGATACCCTGGCTGACCGCCGGAATGAGGCTCGTCCCATCGGCGATCGCGATGTCGACGGCGCCCTGCCCGACGAGCGTGATGAGCTCCGGGTCGATCTTGTTCTGGAAGGTCACGTCCAGACCGGCGTCACGGTAGTAGCCCGCCTGCTGGGCGAGGTAGAACTGGGCGAACTGGACGTTCGGGATGTAGCCCAGCCCGACGGTCAGCTTGACCGGAGGTCCGGTCGGTGTGGTCGACGCCTGGGACGGCGAGGCCAGGCCCGATGCGAGCGACGGCGCGATCGAGGCGGCGCCGGTCGGCGACGGGGCGGCGGCAGTCGAACAGGCGGCCAGCGCGAGCGTTGCGAGGAGCACCAGCGCAGCGAGCGATCGAGTCACGGACGACGGCATCGTATTTCTCCTGAGCACCACAGTTCCACATTGGGTGCGGGGCCGCAGGAAGCCGCGCGTAGACTCGGCCTTCTTCCATCCGGACTGTACCGTCGGCTCCGTTGGGGCGACGCGAGCGTCGCCTTGGATCTGCTGACACCCGTCTTGCGACGGGCCGCTCGTGGGCTCGGCTCGCCCTGCGCGAGCCTCACCACCGGTCGGGAATTGCACCCTGCCCCGAAGGCCGACGCGATCGTAGCACCGGTCGGACCGAGGCGGCAGGCGAGGCTCGGGGCCTGGCCGGTCGGGCTTTCCCAGAGGCCGCCGAAGCCCGTGCCAGCGGGTCCCGATCGAGCGCTCGTCAGCTCCGGTCGCCGACCAGCCGGCGCTCGACCAGGATTGTCAGGCCGTACAGGGCCATGCCGATGAGCGCCACCGTGAGCAGCGTCGCGAACATGAGCGGGATGTCGAACAGGCTGCCCCGGGCGAGGTTGATGAGCACGCCCAACCCCTCATCGCCACCGGCCCACTCGCCGATGATCGCGCCCACCACGGCCAGCGTCACGCCCACTCGGATCCCGCCCATGACCGACGGCAGCGCAGCCGGAATCTCGAGCGTGGTGAACAGCTGTCGGCGGGTGGCCCGCAGGCTGTGGCCCAGTTCGAGCAGTCTGCTGTCGACCGAGCGCAGCCCAACCAGGGTGGACACGGCCACCGGAAAGAACACGATGAGCGCACAGATGACGACCTTGCTCAACAGCCCACTGCCGAACCATAGGCTGAGCAGCGGCGCCAGGGCCAGGATCGGGGTGGACTGGGCCGCCACGAGGTAGGGCGACAAGACCAGGTTGGCCAGTCGGGAGCGTGCCAGGAGGTAGCCCACGGCCAGCGCCGCGGCCGCCCCGACCAGGAAGCCCAGGATGATCTCGCGCATGGTGGCCACGGCGTGGGGCGCCATCGTTCCGTCCGCCCAGGCGCGGACAAAGCGACTCGCCACGACGGCCGGTTCGGGCAGGATGTACGGCGGGTAGTTCCCGACGACATCGACCGCCTGCCACAGGCCCAGAAACCCGACCGCCCCGACAAGGACGGGGAGCGCAGTGTGCCAGCGAGCGGGGCGAGCGTGGCGCGCGGTCGTCATCGGTGGTGCTCGATCCCGCTGCCGAGGATCTCTCGTGGGTCCGGGTCCGGGTCGCCCAGCGGACCCAGCAACGCTCGTATCTGGGCGGCAGCCTCAAGCAGCTCCGGCCGAGCCAGGTCCTCCAACCGCCGCGGCCGACCAAGTGCTGCGGCAACCTCGGCCAACACGTGCCCGGGACGCGGCGAGAGCACCACGGTCCGGTCGGCCACCAGGACCGCCTCGAGGATGCTGTGCGTGACGAGAACCACGGTCGTGTTCGTCCGTTCCCAGACCCGGAGCAGCTCGATGTCGAAGCGTTCCCGGGCCAGCGCGTCGAGGGCGCTGAACGGCTCGTCGAGGAGCAGCACGCTCGGTTCGAGGGCCAGCGCGCGGGCGATCGAGACACGTTGGCGCATGCCGCCCGAAAGCTGTTGCGGGCGGGCGGCCGCAAACCCGTCCAGCCCGACCAGTCGCAGCAGGTCGTGGGCGCGCGCCTCTCGGATGGCTTTTGGCACACCGGCCAGCTCGAGTGGGTAGGCGACATTGGCCAGGGCGTCCCGCCAGGGCAGGAGGCGCGGCTCCTGGAAGACGAACCCTACCGAGCGGTCCGGCCCGATGACCGGCCGACCGTCCACCTCCACCGTGCCGGCATCGGGCGCGAGCAACCCGCCGATGATCCGCAGGAGCGTGCTCTTGCCGCTACCGTTCGGACCGATGATCGCCACGACCTCACGCGGAGCGACCTCGAGGGTGAGCCCGTCCAGCGCCTGGACGCCGACCTCGTGCCGGTCGGCAAACGTCCGCCGGACGCCGACCACCCGAATCGCTGGCGTGGTCATGCTCAGGCTGGGACGCTCAGGCTCGCGCCTGTCTCCGCCGTGCACGCTCGGATCGTCTCGGCCAGTGACTCCAAGGCGGTCCCGTCAGTTGCCGACTGGGGACCCATTGGCGACCAACTGCGGGACGGGCAAACCGGCTTCGGAGGCGAGCAACTCGGCCTTGTCCGTGCGTTCCCAGGGCAGATCGAGATCGGGCCGGCCGAAGTGGCCATAGACGGCCGTCTGGCGGTAGATCGGTCGACGCAGATCGAGTGCCGCGATGATGCCGGCCGGACGCAGGTCGAAGTGTCGCTCGACGAGGGCCTGGATCGCCGTGTCAGGAATCAGGCCGGTCCCGAATGACTCGACGGACAGGCTGATCGGGCGGGCGATCCCGATCCCGTACGCCAGCTCGACCTCGAAGCGGTCGGCGATCCCGGCCGCCACGATGTTCTTGGCGACCCACCGGGCGGCGTAGGCGGCCGAGCGATCCACCTTGGTCGGATCCTTGCCGGAGAACGCTCCGCCGCCGTGGCGAGCCATGCCGCCGTAGCTGTCGACGATGATCTTGCGCCCGGTCAGGCCGGCGTCCCCCATTGGACCGCCGGTGACGAATCGGCCCGTTGGGTTGACGTGCATGATCGGGTCCGCGTCGCGCAGTTCGCGCGGGATCGTGGCCAGGATGACGGCTTCCACGATCTCCTGGCGCAGTCGCTCCGACCGCACGTCCGGGTCGTGCTGGGCGGCCACGACGACGGTCCGGACGCGCTTCGGGACGCCATGCTCGTACTCGACCGTGACCTGGGTCTTGCCGTCGGGTCGGAGGTACGGCAGCTGGCCAGACTTGCGGACCTCGGCCAGCCGGCGAGCCATCCGGTGGGCGAGCGCGATCGGCAGCGGCATGAGTTCGGGCGTCTCACGACAGGCGAACCCGAACATCATGCCCTGGTCGCCGGCACCAAGCTCGTGCGCCGGGGCGGCGTCGGCGCGCACTTCGAGCGCAGCATTGACGCCCATCGCGATGTCCGGCGACTGCTCCTTGACGCTGATGAGCGTGCCGCAGGTGAGGTAGTCAAAGCCGTAGTCGGCCTTCGTGTAGCCGATGTCGCGCACGGTCTCGCGGACGACGGTCTGGAAGTCGACGTAGGTGGAAGTGCTGATCTCGCCGAGCACGATCACGAGTCCGGTCGTGGTGGCGGTCTCGCAGGCGACCCGCGCATTCGGGTCTTCCTTGATGATCGCGTCCAGGATGGCATCGCTGATCTGGTCGCACATCTTGTCCGGGTGACCTTCGGTCACGGATTCGGACGTGAACAGGTACCGCTCGGCGTCGACAATGCTGGTCATGGGGCTCCTCGATGCGTCCGACGGAGGGTACCACCGGCGACGCCGCGACGATGCTGGGGTTCTCGATGCCAAGTGAATCTGTCAGGGCTAACTGCAAGGTGATTCTGTCAGTCTCCCAAGATGGAGAAGACGATCACGATGTCCTCGACCGAGCAACGACGAGCCTGGCTGTTGGCCAGGATCCTGAAGGGTGAGCTGACG
>JANMQO010000316.1:0-11373 GCA_031370565.1 Chloroflexota bacterium | reverse complement strand
TTCGTAAACAGCAGGTCCTCGGTTCAAATCCGAGTGTCGGCTCCATCCGATCACGCGTGAGAGCGGGCCATCCGGCCCGCTTTCCTCGTTCGTGGCGATGCTGGTGACCCCTGATCTGACCCCTTCGCGAAGGTCGTCCACATCCACCCATGTGGTGATCTGGGCCCCCTGCGCGGAATCGGGGAGGATTGCCGTACGCCTGGAGGACCGGCAAGGGCTCCGACCGGGTCAGCGTAGCGGACCGACGTGGACTTGACGGCTACGCGCCGAGCGGTAATCGTCCTTGGGCCCCCTCCCCAGGCACGCGGTCGGCCACAGCATTGGCCGGGCGCCAATGCCGCCATGATTCGTGTCGCCCGTCCTTCGAGGTCCAATGCTCTCCCACGCCGCCGATCCGACGGGTCCCGTCTTCATCAGCTATCGCTGGTCAGACGGCGCCGACCTGGCGATCGACGCAGCCCGCCGGCTGCGCGCCTCGGGTGTCCCGGTGTGGCTCGACCGCGACGACCTGCCGCCGGTGAGACGGGCACGCGCCTCGAAGAGGCCCTGGCACCTGGCGTCTCTGGCGCAGTCCTGGTAGCGACCCCGAACGTCGGCGTGCGGAAGCCGAACGACTTCATCCATGACCTCAAAGCGCCGACCATCATCGACTCGCTCGCGCCGCAGCCGGACTTCACGCTCGTCGTCATCAATTCGGCCGAGAAGGCGCCCGGCGAGGTCGAACGAGGTGCTCCGAATTCCTGGTACGGACGCACCGACCTGGGCGGCTTCACGCAGTACAGCGGCGTCGATGGATCCATCGACCAGCTCGGCCATGAGCTGGCGACGCGTCGGCTGGCGCTGCTTCGACAGCGCGCGCCGTCGACGACGCTAGCTGTCGACCTGCAGACGAGGAGTCGCGAGACCGACATGCTTGCCGGCGGGAGGTCGTGGCCGGTTCCAAGCCGACCCGAACAGCGCCGGCATCACGTCGCCTCCCCGGGCGCTGCCTTACAGTCGTCGCGAAAGTCGCGCCCGCCGCTTGTTGGCGTCCGCGACCAACTGGCCCGTCGGATTCCCATCGGCAGGGGAAGGAGCAGCCCGCGTGTTCGAGCAGGAGCCAGACCTTGATGTTGTCGTCCTTGGCGGTGGGGGCACGTCGGTCTGCCGCTCAGCCTGTCGCTGGCCGAAGCCGGCCTGCGCGTCGGGATCTACGACACGAACCAGGCGACGCTGGACATGATCGCCGACGGGCGGATGTCGTTCCTCGAGAACGGCGCAGACGAGCTTCTCGGGACTGTCCTCGCGACCGGACGGCTCACGCTGTCGTCGTCCGGCGAGATCCTAAGCCGCACCCGCCAGCTGGTGGTGGTGGTGGGCACGCCGGTCGACGAGTTCCTCGCGCCGACGATGACCGCGTTCGAGAAGACGGTGGACCAGATCGCGCCGTACATCCGGTCCGACTCGCTGCTCGTGGCTGAGTCCGATGACATTCGCGCCTCCCTCAGCTACAAGCTGCGAAAGCTCCTGACGTGGGCCGGCGCCGATGTCCTGTGCACCGACCCGTTCGTGCCGGACGACCGGCCGGTCGTCGACGTCTGGGGCGCGCTCGGGGCCGGTATCGTCCTGTGAGCAGCCCCCAGGGCTCCACGCGAGTGCGCGAGGTCGCGGGGAAGGCCGCGTGGGGCAGAGCCCTCCAGCCCGCCCGTCTTGTAGCCATCGCCGGTCGACTCGAGTCAGGACGTGCCAGCCCACTTGTCGTCGCCACGATCGTGGTGGTGCTGAGCTGGCCGGTCCAGACGAACCCGACGCTGAGCCTGGACCTGGAGTGGATCGCGGGCCTGCACCGAGCCGCCGCCATCGGTCTCCGGTTCGGGTCCGACGTGACATTCACGTACGGACCGGTCGGCTTCCTCGGCTTCCCGACGCCGTTCCTGGGCATCACCAGTGCACTCGCACTCGCGGCGACCTTCGCGGCGTACCTTGCGGCCGCCTGGCTCCTGCTGGCGTCGCTGCGCCGGCACCTCCCGCTGGCCGCGGCGGCGTGCCTCACGCTCGTCCTGGGCAGGACGTTCTCCGCCCTGACCACGTTCGATGCCCTTCAATTCGCCATCGTCGCTGCCGGCGTCTGGCTGCTCCGCCAGACCAGCGTGCGGTACCCGCTCATCGTCGCCGTCGCCGCCGGGGTCGTGTCCGCCCTGGCCGTACTGGGCAAGCTCAACACAGGCGTGTTCGCGGCGGCGATGGCACTCGTCGTGGTGGCGGCGATCTCGCCCCGACCCAGGCGCGATGTCGCCGTCCTGGTAGCGTCAGCAGCCATCGCCACGCTCGCGATCTGGATCGGCACGGCCCAGCAGCTCGGCGACTTGGCCGCCTATGTCCGGTCCTCGCTCGACGTCATCTCCGGCTACTCCGAGGCGATGAGCCTCACCAAGCCGGCCCTGGTCTGGACGTACACGGTGTTCGCGTTCATCGCCGCGGTTGCGGCGTGGGCTGCGTGGACGTCGTCCTCGGGGTGGACCACGGCGAAGCGGCTTGCACTGGGTGCGCTCGTGGCCCTGCTCCTGTTCGCCACCTGGAAGTCCGGCTACGTCCGGTTCCACGCGGCCGAGGCCATCCTCATCGCCTCGCTTACCGGGCTCATCTTGCTCCCCAGCGCCGTCGGCCGAGGGACCCTGGTGGCGCTGGTCGGATCGTTCCTCATCGCATTCCTCGGGATCACGCAGGTGACGCCAGCGTCGTACGCGGGCATGCCGGCCTCTGCTCGGAGCCTCGCCCAGCAGGTGTCCACTGCCGCTGCCTTCTGGGCCTGGGAAGGCGCCGCGCGACGCTCGGAGGTACGCCTCGCGTCCGAACTGGCCGTGCCGCAGGACGTCCTCGCGGCCCTCGACGGCGTGACGGTCGACTTCGATCCGCTCGAGGCGGGCCTGGCCGCCGCCTATCCGAGCCTCCGGTGGCGCCCGATGCCGGTGCTCCAGACCTACTCAGCCTACACCCCCCTCCTTGACCAACTCGACGCGGAACTGCTGCGCTCCGCGAGTCGACCACAACGGATCCTGCGGCACGTTACGGGCGGGTACACCCTGGATGGCAGGCAGGGGTCAGGGTCGATCGATGGGCGGTTCTACTGGTTCGAGTCGCCGGCGGCGACCGTCGAGCGCATGTGTCGCTACCGCGAGGTCCTGGCCAGCGCTGACTGGCAGGTCCTCGCCGACACGGGCCGAGCGTGCGGCGCGCCCACCCCGCTCGGGGTGACCGTGGCAGCAGCAGGGGCGACCGTCCCGGTCCCAACCGCGCCGGCCGGCGATCTCGTGGTGGTCAGGGTCGACGGCGTCAACAGCGGCCTGGCCGCCCGACTGCGCGCCATCTTGTGGCGGTCGCCGTCGTGGTATGTGACCCTCAACGGCATGCGCTATCGGCTGGTTCCGGGGACCGCCTCTCAAGGCCTGCTGCTGTCCGTTCCGGCGGCATCCCAGGGCTCGCCGCGGTTCGCCTTCGGGCCGGCCGTCAAGACCATCGCGATCGCCAACGAGAGCGGTCGCGGAGGGGAGCTCACGTACACCTTCCTCGCAGTCCCGATGCCGACGCCGTGACCGGCCACGGCCGGAGGAGAGAAGCGAAGTGGCCGCCACGACGCCGTCCCGGCGCGGCGACTGAGCTCGTCATTGGGCCGCGGTCACGTCTCGGGGGCGCGCATCGCGGTGTCTGGCCCGCGATGCAATCATGCAACGCGTGGAAGCACCGCCCGCATCGCACCTGGCCCGTCCTCCGCGCGCCGAGTGGCTTCTGCCGGCGTGCGTCGCTGCCTATCTCGTGATTTGCACGTGGTCACAGCGCGTCCCCATCCCCGGTAACCCGATCTTCGGCCTCATGTTGGCCATCCTCACGGCGATCGCTCTCGGGGTGTCGGTGCTGCGCGGGCTCCGGCTCTCGCCGCGCCTCCTCCTCGTCATCGTGGTTGGCGCAGCGTGTCTCCTGACGGACGTGTTCTACGTCGAGCACATTCGGTTCACGGATCTCGGCATCTACCTGCTGGCGGGACACCACCTGATCCACGGCGATCCTGTCTATGCGGGGCAGGCGCTCACCGTCCTGCCGAGAGACGCGACCACGCTCCCGTTCCTCTACCCGCCTCCGACCCTTCTGCTCTTCGCCGGTCTCGTCGCATTCCCGTTGCATCTCGGCGGGATCCTGTTTGTCGGGGCCTCGATTGCCGCCGTACTCCTCGCCGCTCGCCGGCTCGGGCTGGTCGCGCCGTGGTCGCTCGTCGTTCTGGCATGGCCACCGGTCCTGGACGGGCTCGTGTCAGGCAACGTCGCGGTGCCGCTGTTCGCGGTGTTCGTGCTCGCGCCGTGGGTCGGGTCCGGTCTCGTCGTCGCGCCGCTGTTCAAGCCCTACAACGCGATCGCGGCCCTGTGGCTGTTTCGGGAGAACAGGTTCCGGGCCGTCCTTGTCGGTTGTGCCGTCGTCGCCGGGCTGTGCATCGTGACGTTGCCGTTGGTCGGCGGCCCCGGCGCATGGCTCGACTGGATCGGCGGGCTGCGGGCGTTCGCCGAGAGTGAGGCCAACATTCCTGCGTTGTACGGCGCCGCGCTTGGTCGTTATGCACCCGTCGAGGTCGTCCTGGTCGCGGGTGTCGCGGTCACGATCTGGGCGTTGCGCGCTCGCGGCGTGGAGGGGCTCGGCCGGTTCGGGGTCGCAACGATCGTGCTCCAGTCCTCCGTCTACTCGCACGGCTTCATCGTGTCGCTGCCGGCGCTCCTGTCGCTCCGATCCGGATGGTTCTGGGTGGCGACGGCCGCCCTCTCGATCACGATCTCGACCGGCCCGAGCCTCGGCCCCGACATCGGCTGGCCCGGGACGTGGATTCCGATCGTGCTGGTGCTCGCCTCGTGGGCGGTGCCAGCGCTCCGCCGAGATGGCTCCACCCTCGACGACCCGTACCACCCGCTCGGCCGGGTATCGATGCCGTGGCCCGACGCTCTGACGGTCGAGCGGCCGACGTCCGGCCCCGGCGCCTAGGCGATCGCGACCGGCGCAACCGCCGGGTCGATCGTCGGCGGGGTCGCGGGACGGTGGGTCCAGAAGGTGCCGATCGCCGCGAGACCGACAGCCAACCACAAGCCGATCGGGTTCGTGACGATGCCGAGCGCCACCCACAGGAGCAGCTCGTCGAGCCCGAGCAAGCCCGGGAGCAGCGGGAGGAGGCCGTGCCGGTAAAGGCTCGGTGACGCCACGACGGATGCGACCGCGAGCCTCGCGAGGCCCCGGCGACCGCCGGCGACAAGCCCGATCACGATCGCCACCACCGCACAGGTCACGTAGACCGGGAAGGAGATCTCGATCGAGAGGGGCGCGCCGGCCATCGCGGGGATGTTGGCCTCGGTCGCCTGGAACGCGCGAAGCGCTTCGACCCACACGGTCCAGGCACGGATGCCGACCAGCGGCAACGTGATGACGGCGAGGCCCGCAAGGACACCCGCTCCCACGGCCAGGTCGCGCCAGCGTCGCTCCCGGAGGATCCACAGCGCCGGCAGCGCGAACTGGAGCTTGAAGACAGGGCCGAGGACGAGCATCCATGCGGCGCGACTTGCCGCGGCCAGGAACAGGAGCGAAGGCACGGCGACATTGCCGACCCAGATTCCCTCCACGAACGGCGGCCACAGGAGCAGGACGGGACACCAGCGCCAGGCCACGCCGAACCACCGGAGCGCCAGGATCGCCGATGACAGGCTGGCGATCTCCCACGCGGCCACCACGAGCGTCCTTGGCAACGCGGCGAGGAGCCCGAAGAAGGGCAGAGTGAACGGCGGATAGACGAACGGGAACTGCGCCGTGTCGGCCGGAATCGCCGTGAGCGGGACGGTCGTGTACGCCGACTCGCCGGCGACGAAGTCGTGACCGGCGCGAAGGTAGATCCCGAGGTCGCGGAAGGCCGCTCCCTGGAGGATTCGGAGGTCGACCATGAGGAACGACCAGACGGCGACCGCGACGAGCAGGTCGGTCGGCCGCGGTCCCGACCGGCGCGCGCGCCCGATCGCGAGCGCCGTGACCAGCACCGCGAGGCCGATGACCAGGTCCGCCAACTCGGAGCCGAGTGCCGTGAGCCCGAAACGGTGGCCGACGACGAAGGCGGCACGTCCCAGGACCGCGCCCGCGACCGTGACCGCGACGACGACCGTGACTGGGTGCACGAGCACCGACCGGGCGCCGATCCAGATGCCCGCGACCGTCGCGACCAGAAGCGTGACCCCGAGCTCCAGAGTCGAGAAGCCGGCGATGGTTCCGGGGACGGTCGAGAGAAGCCAGGCGACCACGACCATGGTTGCGCCGAGCGCGAGGATCGATCGGGAGTGAGCTGAACCGAGGCTGATCCAGGTCCGTCGGGACGTGGAGCCGGTGTTGCTCATCACCGTTCATCTTGCCAGTCGCGCGAGGCCACCGCGTCCGGGACGCGGCGCGACGCTCAGCCCGGCGGGTCGCTGGTCCAGCGAGCTGCTGGTGTCCGGCGCCCGGATGATGCACAGGCATGGGACTTTGGTTTCCATATGGACACTATCGGGGAGATTGGATGGAGCGTTCGAGGAGTTCGTTCGACGCAGCCCATAAGCGACGCCCTCTTGAACGCAGCAAGATGAATCTGTTTCGGTGGAGCCAACTGACCTCAGACGTCGATCTCCCAGTTCTGGAGTCGATCGCTGTCGAGGAGACTGGTGAACTCGAGGCCCTGGCCGACCCGTACGTGGTCATGCAGGTCGCCCAAGAATGTGCGGCCGGAGGCGTTGACGTGCTCCGCGGGGAGCTAACCGGTGGTCGCGAGCGCAATCTGCCGTGCGGCAACGAACGTTGGCCCGCCCGGGCTCCCGACGAGTTGACGAAATCGACAGCGTCGCAGCCGGGCATACTCCCGCCACGGCCGGTGAAGGACGGAGGCACGATGTCGGACGGCCCGTCAAGCTCCATCCGGGAGGCCGCTTTCGACACCGGGCCATCCGCGGCGCCTTTCGCTTCGCCACTCGCCGCGCCTTCCGCTTCGCACTGAATCGGCCCTGGAGCGCCGGATCGGGCTGGTCGCCACGCCGCTGCCACCATCGGGGGCGATGCTGGCTCGTATCCTTACCGCGTCATGAACGATCGACCCCGCGGCACGGTCACCTTCCTGTTCACCGACATCGAGGGCTCGACCCGCATCCTGAGCGCGATCGGGCCCGAGCGCTACGGCCAGCTGCTCGGTCTCCACCAGCAGCTGATCCGCACGGCGATCGGCGTCCACAACGGCCACGAGATCGACACGCAGGGCGACGCGTTCTTCGTGGCGTTCGAGCGGCCGGGCGATGCGGTCGGCGCGGCCATCGATGCCCAGCGGGCGCTGGCGGAGGAGCGCTGGCCGGAGGGAGCGGCGATCCGGGTCCGGATGGCCATCCATACCGCCGAGGCGACGACCACGAGCCACGGCTACGTCGGCGTCGGCATCCACCGGGCGGCCCGGATCTGCGCCGTGGGGCATGGCGGCCAGGTCCTCGTTTCCCAGGCCACCCACGACCTGCTTCTCGACGACACGGCCGCCCATGCGCTCGTGGACCTGGGCGAGCATCGTCTCAAGGACTTCGACGAGCCACAGCGCCTGTTCCAGCTGACCGCGCCGGGTCTCGCGACGGAATTTCCCCCACTGCGCTCGGGGCTCACGACGTCCAACCTTCCTGCCGAGATGACCTCGTTCGTGGGCCGCGAGCGGGAAGTGGCCGAGATTCGCGGGCTGCTTGACCGGCACCGACTCGTGTCGCTGGTCGGCGTCGGCGGCACCGGCAAGACCCGCCTGATGCTCCATGTGGCCGGTGAGGCTGCCGGGCGCCACCGCGACGGCGCATGGCTGATCGAGCTCGCCCCGCTGCGTGAGCCCGGTCTCGTGATCGATGAGGTCGTCCGGTCGCTGGCGATCCAGGTCGGGCCGGGGCAATCTGCGATCGCCGCCCTGACCGACTTTCTGCGTGACAAGGACCTGCTCCTGCTGCTCGACAACTGCGAACACCTCATCGAGGCGGCTGCCGGGATCGCGGAGCGCCTCCTGGAGACGTGCCCCTCCGTGCAGGCGCTCACGACGAGCCGCGAAGCGCTCGGGCTCCCCGGCGAGGCGGCCTACGCCGTCCCGTCGCTGGGCCTGCCCGCGACGTTGGACGACCTCGACCTTGACGCGATTGCGGCGACCGAGGCCGTCGCCCTCTTTGTCGAGCGCGCGACGACGACGTTGCCGTCGTTTCGGCTCGACGCCACGACCGCCGGCCCGGTAGTGGAGATCTGCCGCCGCCTCGACGGCATCCCGCTCGCTCTCGAGCTCGCCGCTGCCCGGGTCAACGTGCTCTCGCCGGAGGAGATCGCGCAGGGCCTCGGTGATCGGTTCCGGCTCCTCACCGGCGGTCGACGAACCGCGGTGCCACGCCAGCAGACCCTCCAGGCACTCATCGACTGGAGCTGGGACCTGCTCGACGAGACCGATCAGCGGATGCTCCGGCGGCTGTCGGTGTTCGCGGGCGGTTGGACCCTCGAGGCGGCCACGACGGTCACGAGTGACCCGAGCGACACAGGCGACCCGGGCGCGTCGCCCGCCGGCCCGTCGCGCCTCGATACGCTCGATGGCCTGGGGAGGCTGGTCGACCGCTCGCTCGTCGTCGTGGCGCATGGCGGGGCCACGCGCTACGGCATGCTCGAGACGATCCGCCAGTACTCGAGCGACCGACTCGTTGCGGGCGGCGAGGCTGTCGCGCTGCGGACCCGACACCTGGCCTGGTTCCGCCGCCTTGTCCTCGACGCCGCGTCGGGCCTGGACGGCCCGGACATGGTGACCTGGCTTCGCCGCCTGGACGCCGACCTCGACAACGTTCGGGGAGCGCTCGACTGGGCGTTCGAGACCGACCCGCAGGCGGCGCTGGACATGTCGGTGGCCCTGGGTCGCTACTGGCGATCGCGCCTGATGGGTCGGGAGGGCGTCGACCGGATGCGGCAGGCCGTCGAGCTGGCGCGCCGCTGGCGCACGATGGCGTCGCCCATGCCGGACGCCGACCGAACGATGCTCGTCGCACGGGTCGAGGTGGGCCTGGAGCTCATCGCCGGGTCCAGTGGCTGGCATGCCGGCGACAGCCTGGCCGACGACGTCGTCTCGATCGCGCGCGAATCCGGGGACCCCGCCCTGCTCGTCGACGCCCTCGTGGTGACGGTCCAGGAGCAGATGATGAGGCATGGCGGACCACGGACGGGCGCCCAGCGTGCCATGGCCTACGAGGCGCTCGAGGTGGCCACGCGTCTTGACGACCCAGCCCGCCTGACCAACGCGCAGACGGCCGTCGCGATGCTCGAGGCGGCGGCCGACCCGGTGGCCGCCGTGGGCTGGCTCGAGCTTGCGACCGAGTCGGCCGGTCGCTCGGGCAGCCCGTGGGCCATTGGTGTCGCGTTCCAGATGCGGGGCCGCGTGGCCGCCCAGATCGACCGGCTCGTCGATGCCCAGGGTTTCTTCCGGGAGGCGCAGGCGCGGTTCGAGGAGGTCGGAGACACGCGGTTCTCCCTGTCGGCACAGAGCGAGCACGCCCACGCGCTCCGCCGCGCCGGCGCCATCGACGAGGCCGACGCCGAGTACCGCCAGACGATTCGGGGATGGCAGCGCACCGGCAACCGCGGCGCCGTCGCCAACCAGCTGGAGTCGCTCGCCTTCACCGCGCTCGCGAAGGGCGACGTCGCCCGCGCAACCCGACTCCTCGGCGCCGCCGAAGCCCTTCGCGAGCAGAGCGGGGACCCGATGACCGCGCACGAACGGGTGGAGTACGACGCCGACGTGGACCGTCTCCGGGGAGACCTGGACCCAGCTGCGTTCGGGGCCGCCTGGGCCGAGGGCCGGCGCTTGACCGCAGGGGCAGCCGTGGCGCTCGCCGTTGCGGGCGAACCACCGGTCGCGGCCAGATGACCGCCGACGCGCTGCCGGGTCCACACGGACCGTTGGCCCATGTTCTCGCCGTCCGCGGGGGAACGGGCCGCCCGGGGGCTGGGCTCGAGCACCGGGAAGCCCTCATCTACACGCTCGGGAAGGCGGCCGAGCTCGAGCACCTCGTGATGCTCCAGTATCTGTTCGCGGCGTTCTCGCTCAAGCAGAACCGCAGCGAAGGGCTGTCGGCCGAGACGCTTCTCGCGGTTCAGGGTTGGCGCAAGACACTGTTGAACATCGCCGAGCAGGAGATGCTCCACCTGGCGCTCGTCCAGAACCTCCTGACGGCCGTGGGCGCCGCCCCGCGTCTCGCTCGCCCGAACTTTCCGATGCCGGCGTACAGCTATCCGGCCGGCGTCCGGATCGAGCTGCTGCCCTTCGGCGAAGCCGCGCTCCGCCACTTCGCGTTCCTCGAGCGCCCCGAGGGGATGGACGTCGAGGACGGCGAGGGATTCGAGGCGATCGCGCAGGCCGTTGCTCTGCCGCACGACGAGCAGGACGAGATCGTCCCGCATCTCCAGGAGTTCGACACGATCGGCCAGCTCTACCGGTCGATCCAGGCCGGCCTCGAATACCTGGCCGACCGCCTTGGCCCCGAGCGCCTTTTCATCGGGCCGGCGAACGCCCAGGCGACCGAGGAGCATTTCCGATGGACGGAGCTGGTCGCGGTGACCGATCTCGCATCTGCCCAGCGAGCGATCGACACGATCGTCGAGCAGGGCGAGGGCGCCCGGGGCGAGTGGCGGGACGCCCACTTCGGGCGGCTCGTCGGGATCCTTGATGGGTACCTCGAGATCAAGCGGGCAGACCCCGACTTCGAACCCGCCCGGCCGGTCGTTGCCGCCAATGTCCGGCAGCAGGCGACGGGCGTCGTTGTCCCGCTCATCACCGATCCGGGAACGACCCGTTGCATGGACCTCCTCAACGTCGTCTACGAGGTGCTGCTCCAGCTCCTGTCGCGCTACTTCGCCCACACGGATGAGACGCCCGAGCAGCTCCAGGTCCTGGCCGACGTGTCGGTCGGGCTGATGTATGCGGCGATCAAGCCACTCGGGACGGTCGTCACGACGCTGCCCGTCGGCTGGGACATGCCGGGCGTCACCGCGGGCCCCGGGTTCGAGCTGTTCTACCAGGTCGACTACCTCCTGCCCCACCGCGCGGCGGCCTGGATCCTGATGGAGGAACGGCTCCGGGACGCTGCCGCTTTCGCGGTTCGCTGCGGCGAGGCCTGCACGCCCGCCCTGATGGAGCCGCTTGCCAGGGTCGCCCGAGCGCTCGAGGGCTACGCCGATCAGCTCCTCGCGGCGTCCTGACGTCGGACGACGGCGAGCCGCGAGCCGCACGTTCGCGAGCCGCATCCCCGCGATTGTCCGCGCGACGGGCCGCTAGACAGCGTGGGGCCCCGCGCGTTGACTCCGGGTTCG
>JANMQO010000171.1:0-5691 GCA_031370565.1 Chloroflexota bacterium | reverse complement strand
GGCTCGTCGTCGCGCAGCTCCAGCGTCCGCTCGAGGCGTGCCGGGGCCATGGTTGCGAGACCCGTTGCCGCGACCCAGGCCCGGCCTCCCGTCGCGCCAGCCTCGGACGTCCACGGGACAGACCAGAGTTCGCCCATGTACGGCAGCTCCTCGCCATGGAGCGCCGCCCGATCACCGGTCGGGAATATCTCGTCCCAGCCGCCGGACCACCAATCGTCGAAATGCGCTCCGTACGGCGCCCGCCGCGGCGGCGTCCGCGGGTTCGCCCAGAGGAGGTTGCGGTCGGCCTCCTTGTCGACCAGCTCCAGGACATGCCCGCCCAGCTCGGGCAGCACGGTCACGCGGAGCGCGGCGTTCTCCAGGACGACGGCATCGATGCCTCGATGAGCCCAGCCGGCGACGACCCGGGCGGTCACGTCAGGAGGACCTCGCAGCCGGCCTCCCGGATCCGGGCCACCTTCTCGGGGTCCGCGGCGGCGTCAGTGATGAGCAGGTCGACCGCGCTGAGCGGGATGATTGGTGTGAAACCCGAGCGAGCGAGCTTCGATGAGTCAGCCAGGGCCACGACGCGGCGGGCGCGGCTGGCCATCATCGCGCCGACTTCGGCCACGAGGACGTGCGGCGTCGTGATCCCCTGCTCGACCGTCAGGCCGTCGCAGCCGAGGAAGACGATGTCGGCGGAGAGCTCGCGCAGGCTCGTCAGCGTCTGCGGTCCGACGAACGCCTGGTAGTCGGGCAGGTACAGCCCTCCGAGGCAGACCAGGTGCGGCCCGGGCCACGACCCGATCTCCTCCATGACCGGCAGCGAGTGCGTGACGGCGGTGATCGCGTTCGCGACCCGGAGGCCTTGCGCGATCTGGGCCGCGGCCTGGGCGACCGTCGTGCCGGAGTCGAACAGGACGACGTTCCCGGGAGCGACGAGCGCTGCCGCTGCCGTCGCAATCCGGCGCTTCTCGTCGAGGTGCTCGCGCTCCTTGGCCGTGTACGCGCCCAGGCGCAGCGAGCGCGGCCCGGCGACCGCGCCGCCATGGACCCGCTTGAGGCGACCCTGTTCCTCGATCAGGTGGAGGTCGCGCCGGATGGATGTGTCGGTGACGCCGAAGAGGGCTGCGAGCGTGGCGACCTCCACGATCTTGTCCAGCTCGACGAGCTCGACGATCCGGGCACGGCGCTCGCGAGCAGCGGTCACGGTCGCATCGCGGCCGGTCGGCGGCCGCTCATTTGCCGATCCCCATCGTGAGTCCGCGCACGAGATGCCGCTGGAAGATGAGGTAGACGATGATCGCTGGTAGCGCGCTCGCCAAGGACCCGGCCATCAGGACCGGGATGTTGACCATCCGGCCACTCTGCAGGGTCGCCAGTCCGACCGTGATCGTCCTGGTCTCGGGCGTCTGGAGGAACAGGAGGCCGATCAGCAGGTCGTCCCAGATCTGGATGAACTGCAACACGGTGATCGTGACGATCGCCGGGACCGACAGTGGCAGCATCACCCGGACGAAGATCTGAAGATATGAAGCGCCGTCCATCAGCGAGGCCTCCATGAGCTCTGTCGGGACACCACGGTAGTACGTGGTCATCAGGTAGGTCGCGAATGGCGCCCCCAGAGCCGCATAGACGAGGATTGCGCCGGGATACTGGTTGATCAACCCCACCTGGCTGACGTTCACGAACTCGGGGATCACGATCGACTGGACGGGCACCATCATGCCCGCCAACAGAAGCAGGAAGACGACCGACCCGCCCGGATACCCGAGCTTCGCGAAGGCGAAGCCGCCCATCGAGCTCACGACCAGGATGATCAGGACGGCCCCGGCCGTGACGATCGTGGAATTGAGCAACTCCTGGAGGACAGGGATCGAGTCGAAGAGCTGCTTCCAGCTGTCGAGGGAGAAACCGGACCCGGCCAGGTACTGGTCGTACGACTGGTTCGCGATCAGAGCCATGAACGCGAACGGAAACAGCATGACGACGACGACGACCGCGAGCGCGAGGAAGATCACCGTCCGATTCAGCCGCCTTCTGGCTCGAGTCATGTCGTCTCCCTGGCCCCTCAGTCGACCCGACTTCGGAACAGACGGAGCTGCGTGATGCTGATCGCGAAGACGACGACGAACAGGACGACTCCGATTGCCGCCGCCAGGCCGAAGGCGCCCGTATTGAAGGCCTTCTGGTAGACGAAGAACTCAAGGGTCGTCGTCCCGAAGCCAGGCCCCCCGCTGGTCATGACGAAGATCAAGCTGAACAGCGCGGTGAACGCGGTGACGAGCGTCAGGATGAACGCGAACTGGATGAATCTCCGGAGCATCGGCAGCGTCACGTGGACCAGCGTTGTCCAGGTCCCCGCGCCATCGACACGGGCCGCTTCGTACACCTCTCGGTCCATGGTGGCCATCCCGGTGATGAAGATGATCGTGTTCGTCCCGAAGACGGACCAGATGAACGTGATGATGACGGCCACCATCGCCCCGACCTCGCTGGACAGGAGGTCCGTCTGGATCCCACCGAGTCCGACGGTCTTCAGAACGCCGTTGAGGATTCCTTCGGCCGCGAAGAACCGGATCCCGACGATGCCGATCACGACCCACGAGATTGCGGTGGGCAGGAAATAGGCTGACCGGAAGAATCGCCACCCAGCGACGTGCTCGTTCAGCAGGAAAGCGACGGCAAGCGGGATGATGATGGCGACGGGAATCGACGCAAGCAACAGGGCGTTGTTCCCGAGGACTTGCCAGAACGTGGAGTCGTTGAACAGCCTGGCGTAGTTGTCGAGGCCGACCCAGCTGGACGTCAGGCCGTTCCAATTCGTGAAGCTGTAGTAGAACGTCTGCAGGATCGGCAAACCCAGCAGCCCGAGTTCCAGAAGGATCACGGGCACGCAGAAAAGGAAGCCAGCGCGACGGCGCGACCCACCCAGTCGAGAGCCTCCCCGCCTGACTGCACGAGAGGCGCCCTGTGAGCTGGCCCGCTCGGACCTGGTCATGGGGTCAGCGCGAGTGAGCACGGTGGACAGCGTGGCGGTCGGGAGCATCGGCAACGAGCCCGACCGCCACGGATTGGTCGACCTACTTGTAGCCGGAGGCAGACCGCCGATCGGCTGGTAGTGCCATCAATGCATCCTGCATCTTTTGCAGTGCATCATGGGTCGACATGGTTCCGGCGAAGGCCGCCACGAGCACCGTGGCTCCGACCGACTGAACCTCCCCCTGGATCACGTTGTCGATCATCGGGTACCGGGTGTACCCGTGGTCCGCCGCGAAGCTCAGGAGCGCGTTGGCCAACGGATCGCTGGCCGAGGAGCCGACGACGGACGGGATGAGCCCCTCATCCGCGACGATCTTCTGGGCCGCCGGGTCCGCCAGGAACTTCAGGAAGTCGGCGGCCACGTCCTTGTGCTGGCAGTAGGTGGTCATCGCGAACCCGTCGCCCGGGAATTCGACGACACCCTTGAGGGGCTGGTCGACGAACGGCGGGAGGAAGACGCCGACGTTGTCGCCCATCGCCTTCTCCACGGCCGAGATCGCCCACGTGCCCTCGAGGGTCATGGCCGCCTTGCCGGCCAGGAACTGCTGGAACGACTGGGTGTCATTGAGAACGTCCTGGTTGGTATAGCCATTCGCCTTCAGGGCGACCCACTTGTCGAGCTGCGCCTTGATCGTCGGGTCCGTCCAGGGCAGTGAGCCGTCGTACAGCTTTTGCCAATCCGTCACCGGGATCATCATCATCAGGTAGCTCAGGTCGTAGTACGGGTAGAAGCCCGCCGTCAGGCCCTGGGCCCCTGTCCCGTACACGAAAGGCTGGATCCCGGCGGCCTTGAGCTTCTGGTCGACGACGGCCAGCTCGGCCCATGTCGTCGGCACAGACGTGATCCCGGCCTGCGCAAAGAGTTTCTTGTTGTAGAACCCGTTGTAGGTCTGCATCTCCCAGGGCACCACGTAGACCCCGCTGTCGGGGTTGAAATTGTTCGAACCCCACTCGACGCCCTTGAACTGCTTGAGCGTGCTCATCGGGATGTAGCTGTTGAGCGGCTCCAGGTAGCTCTTGTCCTGGAGGGTGAACAGGCCGGTCCATTGCGTCGCAAGGCATGGGCCCGTCTTCGAGATCGCGGCAGCGGTGAGCAGCGCGAAGTAGTTCGCGGCTGGCTGGCTGACGACATCGATCGTCACGTTCGGATGAAGAGCCTCGTAGGCCTTGACGAACGCATACGTCGCGGGGGCGTTGGCCTCCGTGCCATAGTTCTGCCACAGCGTGATGCTGACAGGCGCCGCCGCCGTGGGCGAGGCCGACGGCGCGGCTGAGGTGGGGGCCGATGATGCCCCAGATCCGCCCGTATTCGGGTTGGCGCTCGGGCTCGGGCTGGCACTCGCACTGCATCCGGCGAGGAGGGCTGCAACCAGCGCGGTCGCGAGCGCGGCCGTGAACTTTCGGTACACCATCGGTTTTCTGTGCCTCCTCCGTGGGCCTGGTCCGGGCGGTTCGGGGTTGGTCCGCGCATTGCAGCCGCCGGGGTGCTCGATATGTTTATATCCCTGCGACGAACGAACGTCAATCGAAACTTTTCCGATACATCCGATCGTCCGACCTTGAGAGGGCATGGGCTGCCACTCCGCCGGGATTGCGTCCAGGGTGCTTCAATACGAACGTCATTCAGAACACCGGACATTGACGTTCGAAAGCCTTGTGATAGCCTTTCGGGCAGTGGTCGTCTGCGCGGCAGACCATACGAGCGCAGCTCACGACATGTCGGCGAACGGTCGGACAGGACCGGACTGGTCCCGAATGCGTGTGCGGACGGTCCAGAAGGAGGGTTCAAGCGTGTCGACGGGCGAGTCGATCAGGCTCCAGCGGCTCTTCGACGGCGGGCAGAACGTCGTCGTCGTGGCAATCGATCACGGTCTGTACAACGGGCCGCGGCCGGGCTTCGAAGACCTCGCCCCGATCGTGGATCGCCTGCGCGGCGCCGACGCGATCCTGCTCAGCCCGGGCATGGTCCCTCATGTCCGATCGGTCTTCGAGCATCGCGGCGCCCCGGCGCTCATGCTGCGTCTGAACTGGGGCACCCAGTACGCGACGCAGTGGGGGTACCACGAAAGTCGCAGCGTACCGATGATCTCGGCGGCCCAGGCCGTTGCTCTGGGGGCCGACATCGTCCTCGTCGGGATGTCGATCAAGACTGGCTCTGAGGCGGTCGACGCGGAGAACGTGGCCCAGGTGGCCAGGTGCGTGGCGGAGAAGCGCGAGGTCGGCGTCCCGATCGTGGGCGAGGTTTACCCGGCCGGCCATGAGGACGTGGCTCCGGAAGAGCGCCACGAGCAGATCTCGATCGGCTGCCGGATCGCCGCCGAGCTCGGGGCGGACCTGGTCAAGACCTTCCACACCGGTGAGCGCTTCGCCGAGATCGTCCGCTCGACGCCCGTGCCCATCCTGGCCCTCGGCTCCAAGAAGCTTCCGCGTGAAGTCGACGCACTCCAGCTGGCGGCGACCGCCATCCGGGACGGCGCCCGGGGCGTGGTCTTCGGCCGCAACGTCATCGGGGCGCGCAGCCCGGAGCGCTTTCTCGAGGCGCTCCAGGAAGTCGTCAAGAACGGTGCGGATCCTGTGGCGGCGGCCGCCAAGCACGGGCTCGACTGAGTCTCGCGCGGACCCGGCGATGTCCCTTCTCATCGGGCTGGACATCGGGACGACCTCGGTCAA
>JANMQO010000160.1:0-23744 GCA_031370565.1 Chloroflexota bacterium | reverse complement strand
GGCCCGGTGGTCACGGTCCAGCGCTTCAGCGACGAGGAGCAGGCGATCGCCTGGGCCAACGACGTTCGCTTCGGCCTGGCCGCCTCGGTCTGGTCCGGCGATGTCGGTCGGGCGCTGCGGGTGGCCAAGGCGATCCAGTTCGGGACGGTCTGGATCAATGACCACTTCACGCTCGTCTCCGAGATGCCCCACGGCGGGTTCAAGGAGTCCGGCTACGGCAAGGACCAGTCGATGTACGCGATCGAGGACTACACGGTCGTCAAGCACGTCATGATCAAGCTCTGAGCCTCGTCGCGGGGACGGCGGCTGCCGACTCCGAGCACGAGCTCGCGGCGTGATCCGGGACAGGATCGAGGCGGCGCTGTCGGTGGACCTGTTCGCCGACCGCCGCTGGTTCGCCGGCCGCGCGGCCGGGACCTCGGCGGTCAGGCTGGTCGATGCCGTGCCGCTCGAGTCCGATGACGCCACCGCCGCCACCCTGGCGATCGTCGAGGCCGTCGACGAGCACGGTCAGCCGGAACGCTACCTCGTGCCGTTCCTGGTTGAACCGGGTGCGGCGGTCGCGCGCGAAGCCCGAGACGGAGACGGCGCGTGGCGTGCGCTGGCCGTGGCCATGGCGTCGAGGCGCGTCATCCGGACGGAGATGGGCGGCGCGCTCGTCTGTCGGCCCGGGCTCGCGCTCGCGGCGTTCGCGCCGGATGGTGCGCTGGAGCTCGGGCAGTGGTCCGAGCGTCCGCTCGGGGCCGATCAGTCGAATACCTCGGTCGTTTTGGGCGAGCGCCTCGTGCTCAAGGCGTTCCGCCGTGTGGTGTCCGGCCTCAACCCAGACCTGGAGATGAGCGCCTACCTCGCCGAGGAGTGCGGCCTGCGCCTTGTGCCCGCCCTGGCCGGATCGGCCGAGTACGTCGGCCGGGATGGCGCCGTGTCCACCCTGGCCGTGCTGCACGAGTGGATCGCCGACGCGGAGGATGCCTACGAGTCGATCGCGGAACGTCTTGCCGATTGGATCGCGGCGCCCGGCGTCGTCGCGCTGGAGTACGCGACAGAAGATGCGGCGGCGCTCGGCGCGACCCTGGCCGAACTCCACGCCGTTCTGGCCCGGGCGGGCGCACGGGTTCCTGCCGATGAGGCCGCCGACGCGGGCGTTCTCGCCGGTGCCGGCCCTTTCGCCGACGAAGGCGCACCAGCGGATGCGGGCGTACTCGCCGACGCGGGCGCGCTGGCCGACTTCACGCCGCGCCAGGCGAACGCCGAGGACCTGCGTGCCTGGCGTCGGGACGCCGAGGCGAGCCTCGATCGCGGCCTGGGCCTGTTCGCCGACGACGGTGAGACCGGCGCCGAACTGCGCGCGGACTCGGCGGCGATCCGGCTGCGCCTGGCCATCCTCGAGCAGCCGGCGACGCTTCCACTGTTGACCCGGATCCATGGCGACCTGCATCTTGGGCAGATCCTGCGCACGACCGCTGGGTTTGTGCTGGTCGACTTCGAGGGTGACCCGCTGCGGCCGATGGAGGATCGCCGGGCACTCGCCTCGCCGATGCGCGACGTGGCGACGCTGCTGCGCTCCTTCGACCACGTCTCCAGCAGCGCCGAGCGGCGGGCGGTTCGGCGAGGCTGGAACGCAGCCGAGCACAGCGGGCTGGACATCGATGCCTGGCGCAGGCGATCCCGTGAGCGGCTGCTGGCCGCCTATCGGACCGGGCTCCGGCGAGCCGCTGTCGGGATCGTCGTCGACGCCGGACTCATCGATGCCTTCGAGGTGGCCAAGGAGTGTGACGAGCTGGTCTATGCCGCGACGTATCTGCCGGATTGGCTCTGGGCGCCGAGAGCCGGGTTGGCTCGGCTCCTCGGACACCCGGCGAGGGACGAGCTGGGGACATGAGCCAGCGTCGGCGACCGGTGTGTCGAGCCGGAGGCCGCGTGCCGGTCGTGCCCGCGACGACGGCTGTGGCCATCGCGCCGGTCGCGCAGGGGGCCGCCGTCGTGCCGGTCCCGTGGGTCGTGCCCGCGGCCACGATCAACACCGCGTTGTTCGCCTGGTCCGCCACGCACGGACGCCACCTGCCGTTGCGCGACGTCGCCGACCCGTGGCGCATCCTCGTCGCCGAAGTCATGTCCCAGCAGACGCAGTTCACTCGTGCCCTGTCCCGGGCCGAGTCGTTCTGCGCGATCTTCCCGACGCCCGCCGTCCTCGCCGCCGCCGCGCCAGCGGACGCCATCCGCGCCTGGGCTGGACTCGGCTACAACCGTCGGGCGGTGGCGCTCCATCGGGCGGCGAGACAGATCGTGGAACTGCACGAGGGCCATGTGCCCGCCACGGTCGACACCCTGGATGCGCTGCCCGGTGTCGGTCCGTACACGGCCCGAGCGGTCGCCGCGCAGGCCTTCGGGCTCGCCGTCGGTCCGGTCGACGTCAACATCGCGCGGGTGCTCATCCGACTCCTGGGCCGCCGGCCGTCGGCGCGCGAGTTGCAGGCGCGGGCGGACGGGCTCATCGACCCTGAGCGCCCCGGCCGGTGGGTCCACGCGATGATGGACCTGGCCGGCCTGGTCTGCCTGCCGCGCGTGGCGCCGCACTGCGCCGAGTGCCCGCTGCGGGGCTGGTGTCGGTCGGCCGATCTCGTCACGGGCACCCCAACAACGTCGTCGTCGCCGCCGCCGTTCGTGGCGACCCGCCGCTGGCTGCGCGGCATCCTGATCCGGGAGCTTCGCGCCGTGCCGGCCGATCGCTGGGTCGTCATCGCCGGTGCCCGCGGGCTCCACGACGAGGCCGCCGTGCAAGCCGCCCTCGTCGGTCTGTGCCGTGACGGCCTGCTCGATCGAGACGATGTCGGCGCCGTGCGCCTGGCCAGATCTTGAGCCACTTGATCCGACCAGCTGATGTACGCCATCCCGCCCGAACCCGCCCGAACCCGCCCGAACCCGCCCGGGCCCTACGGTCGCGCGGGACCAAGGATCAGGTGCACGACGCCGAGTCCGATGGTCCCGGCCAGGACGAGGATGGATGTCCACAGCACGACCCCCGCAGCCATCCACACCAGCAGGCGTCGCCGCGGGGCGCCGAGCAGGAGCGCCACGGCAGTGCCCATCGGTGGCGCCATCACGAGCGGCGAGATCAGACCCCAACCCGGTACGCCGTGGCGCATCCAGATGCGGTACAGCCGGCCTGTCCGCGGAGCGCCGCTGTCAGCACGTCCCCGCACGAGCCGATCCCGAAGCGCGCCGCCAGTCGTCCCGACGACAACGACGCTGAGCAGAGATCCCGACACCGTCACCAGCCAGACGACGAACGGCGGCAGGCCGAGGGCGATCCCGGCGGGCACCGCAGCCCAGATTTCCAGGAGGGCAAGGGCAAAGACCGGTAGTACGACCGTGGTGCTTCTCCGAGACGTATTCGGACTCGCTGCGCCGACGCTCTGTCTTCGGTGCGTCGTCCACAGTGCACAGCGTAGCGGCTGAACGAAGGGATGCCGCACGCGGGCATGGGGGCACTCCCAACCGGCGCACCCGCCGCCCGTAGCCGCTAGGCTTGCCGACGTGAAGCGCTCCTCCCCGACATCGCCGCCGATCGCCCGCCGGGCTACCGCCGCTCGACCGACCGCAGCGCGAACGTTGGTCGACCCGACGCCCGTCGGCCAGTCGCACGTCGACCAGGCGTCGCTCCCGCCGACCGCCGTGCTCGACGCGATCGCGCCGCTGCCAGCCGACGATCCGACCCTGCTCCAGGCCGCGCTGCCCGAACTCGTTCGGCGCTGGGCCGCCGGCCGAGACCGTGCACCGATGAGCGCCGAGGCGATGATCGGTGCGGACCGTCGGGCTCAGGCGTTGGGCGTCCCGGGCAGTCGGCTCATGGAACACGCCGGGACCGCGGTGGCGGCTGCGGCCCGTGCGGTCGCACAGGACCAGGGGCGCCTCGGTTCGGGTTCCATCCTCGTCCTGTGTGGGCCCGGCAACAACGGTGGCGATGGGTTCGTCGCGGCGCGTCAGCTTGGCCGGCTCGGGCTGCCGGTGGTGGCGGTGCTCGTCGCGGACCGCCCACGTCCCACCAGTCGCGAGGCTGCCCGGAATTGGGATCGCCTGGGAACGGAGCCGAACGTCACCCGGATGCACGCCCCCGCGGTGCGCGACCTGGCGGTCCTGAGGCAGGGCATCGAGAAGGCCAGCGTGGTGGTTGACGCGCTCTTGGGAACCGGTGTCCGGGGCGTCCTGCGCGAGCCGATCCGCTCGGCCGTCGAGCTTGTCCAGCGGGCCCACGACGCGCTCGTCCCGATCATTGCCGTCGACACGCCCACCGCGATCGACCTGACCAGCGGCCAACCGTCCGATCCGGCCGTGCAGGCGAACCTGACGGTCACCTTCCATCGACCCAAGACGGGCCTGCTGACCAAGCGCGGCGCGGCCTTCGCCGGTCGAGTGCTGGTGGCGCCGATCGGGATCCCGCCCGAGGCCGACAATGGTTGACTCGCGCTCGATCGGCTGGCGCGAGGTCGCGCTGGTGGCGGTGGCGGTGGTCGGCGTTGTCCTGGGGCTGGCCATCGGCACGAGCTTCCTGCCAACGGACGCTCAGCGGATCGTCTTCCGCACGCCGCTGCTCATCGTTGTGCTCCTCGTCGTGACCACGGTCGTGCTGATCCGTCTCGTCCGACGACCGCCGGACGCCTGACCGCAGTTCGGGTACCAGACCGGTCTGTCGGCGCCACGTCAGTATTTTGCCCCCTATACAGGTCGGAATCGAAGGCCTACACTCGTTCGGTCAAGCGTCGCGGCTCGGAGTCGCGACAAGAACACGTAGCGCAAACGACCGACTCCTCTCACGGCTGACGCGAGAACACGACGGATCGCGCGGCTACACAGAGGAGTTTTCGTTTCGGTGTACAACGACAAGAACCTGGCCTGCGCAGATTGCGGGCAGGAGTTCGTCTTTACTGCCAGCGAGCAGGATTTCTACGCACAGCGCAATTTCACCGAGCCCCGTCGGTGCCCGAGCTGTCGGGCCAGCCGTAAGGCGGCTCGTGGTTCCGAGGCCGGCGGCGGTGGCGGCGGCGGGTACAGCTCCGGTGGCTACGGCGCCGGCGGCTCGTACAGCGCCGGTGGTTCCGGTGGTTCCGGTGGTGCCGGTGGCTACGGCGGCGGTGGTGGCGGGGGCTATGGCGCCCGTGACCGCGGTCCGCGCGAAATGTTCACCGCAACCTGCAGCAGCTGCGGGCGCGATGCACAGGTCCCGTTCCGCCCGACCAGCGGCAAGCCCGTCTACTGCAGCGACTGCTTCCGGACAATGCGCGGCGGCTGAACCCGTCGCGTGGACGGCGCGATCGACACGATCTCGCCACCACCCGAGCACTCTGGACGACCCGGCCCGACATGTTCGGACCGGGTCGTCTGATTCCGTGGACCCGGCTCGGATCCGCGCAGCTGCCACATCGGCACAGCGCCACGGTTGCGCCCTACGGGACGGGGCGCGTACCATCCGGGCCGTGACCCGCGCCGTCTCCCGGCCGCTGCCACCCCCATAGCTCGAGGCCTCACCAGACCATGGCCGTAGGTTCCAGCAACGACTTCGATGTCGTCGTCCTCGGTGCGGGGACGGGTGGCTACAGCGCCGCCTTTCGCGCCGCCCAGCTCGGACTTCGGGTGGCCCTCGTCGACGAGGACAAGATCGGCGGGACTTGCCTCCATCGCGGCTGCATTCCGACCAAGGCTCTCCTCGAATCGGGCGAAATGATGCACCGGGCCAGCCACCTCAAGGACTACGGCGTGGTCCTGCCGGGCGAGCCCGCCGTCGACTACCCGGCCATGGCGAAGCGCCGGGACCAGGTGGTCAAGCGGATGTGGACGGGGCTCAAGAGCCTGGTCGACAAGAACAAGGTCGCCTGGATCCAGGGCCGCGGCAGACTCGATGGCCCGGGCCGGGTGCGGGTCAGCCAGCCCGGCGAGGACGGCACCCCGGGCGCGGGCGGTGAGCGCCTGCTGCAGGCCACCGACATCATCATCGCCACCGGTAGCCGGGTGAAGAGCCTGACCGGCCTCGTGCCGGACGGCAGGCGGATCCTCACTTCGGACGACGTCCTGCGGCTCGAGTCGGCGCCGGCCAGTATTGTCATCGTCGGGGGCGGCGCCGTCGGGGTCGAGTTCGCCAGCTTCTACCACGACATCGGGACGGCAGTGACCCTGCTGGAGTACCTGCCCGGGATCGTGCCGCTCGAGGATCGCGAGGTGAGCCAGTTGCTCGAGCGGAGCTTCACCAAACGCGGCATCCGGGTCATGACCAGCGCCCGGCTCGACCCTGCAAAGGTCATCGTCGAGGCCGACGGCGTCCGACTTGAGGTCGGGCCGGAGGGAGGCGCTCCCGAGGAGATCCGGGCGGAGGTCATGCTCGTGGCCACCGGTCGCGCCGCAAATGTCGAGGAGATCGGGCTCGAGACGACGAAGGTCGAGATTGAGCGCGGAACCATCAAGGTCAACGGCCACATGCGGACCCGCGAGCCGCATATCTACGCCGTCGGCGACGTTGTCGGGGGGCTCTGGTTGGCCCACACCGCCGGCCACGAGGGGATCGTGGCCGCGCACGCCATCGCCGGCGACAAGGAGATCGAGGAGATCAACTACACGAACCAGCCGCGGGCCACCTACTGCCGGCCGGAGATCGCCTCGATCGGCCTGACCGAGCAGCAGTGCCAGGAGCGCGGGATCGCCTACAGCGTGGGCAAAGTCCCGTTCCAGGCCATCGCCAAGGCACTCGTGGGCGGCGAGTACGAGGGCTTCGCCAAGGTCATCGGCAATCCCGAGACCGGCGATACGCTCGGTGTCCACATTGTCGGGCCCCATGCCACAGATCTCATCGCAGAGGCTTCGCTGGCTCTGACCTTGCAGGCGACGCCAGCCGAGATCGGCGGGGCAACGCATGCCCACCCAACCTTGTCGGAAATCCTCGGCGAGGCTGCCCTGGCCGTCGCCGGCCGGTCGATCAACTTCTGAGACCTGTTGGCACTGACGCTGGAGGCGCGGCGATGACCGCAACGGATCCCGGCAAACTCACGGCGCCAGTCAGCCGACTGGGGGCCGAGTTCGGCCTGACCGATGCGCAGCTCGTCGCGATGTACCGGATGGTCGCGCTCGCTCGCGCAGTGGATGAGCGGATGTGGGTGCTCAATCGGTCCGGCCGGGTGCCCTTCGTCATCAGCGGTCAGGGCCATGAAGGTGCCCAGGTCGGGATCGTCTCGGCGCTCCGCCAGGGTCACGACTGGATGGTCCCGTACTACCGTTCAGTGGCCGCCTGCCTGGCCTTCGGGATGAGCGCTCGGGAGATCATGCTGGCGCAGTACGCCAAGGCGATCGACCCGTCGTCCGGCGGGCGCCAGATGCCCGGTCACTACGGCTCCGTGGCCCACAATATCCTGTCGACCAGCTCACCCGTGGCCACCCAGATGCTGCATGCCGCCGGCATTGCCCTGGCGGCCCGCATTCGGGGCACGGACCAGGTGGCGATCACGATGATGGGCGAGGGAGCCTCCAACCAGGGCGACGTGCATGAGGGTCTCAACTACGTCGGAATCCACCGCCTGCCGATGATCCTGGTGGTCGAGAACAACGGCTATGCGATCAGCGTACCGGCCGCCAGGGAGATCGCGATCCGGGACGTGGCGGATCGGGCCGCGGGCTATGCGATGCCTGGCGTCGTGGTCGACGGGTCCGACGTGCTGGGCTGCTACCGAGTTGCCCGCGAAGCGGTTGCGCGGGCCCGACGAGGGGAGGGCGGCACGTTCATCGAGGCCAAGGTCCAGCGCCTGACGGCCCACTCGTCGGACGATCAGCAGACCAAGTATCGCCCGGCCGAGGAGCTCGTGGCGGAGCGGGCTCAGGACGCCCTGCCGCGTTTCCGAGCGGAGTTGCGCGACGACGGTGTGCTGACTGAGGCGCTCGAGGAAGGCCTCGTCGCCGAGATCAAGACGATCGTCGAAGACGCGACCGATTTTGCCGAGGCGCAGCTCGATCCGACTGTCGAGACAGCCACCTGGTACGTCTACCACGACGATGGCCCAGCCGCCGGGGGCAACGCCGATCCAGCCCGCCACGAACAGGCGCACTGATGGCCATCAGAACGTTCATCGAGGCCATCCGCGATGGGCTCGCCGAAGAGATGCGTCGCGATCCCAGCACGATCCTGCTGGGCGAGGACGTGGGCAAGAAGGGCGGCGTCTTCCTGGCCACGGACGGTCTGTGGGCGGAGTTCGGCGACGAACGGGTGATCGACACGCCGCTCACCGAGTCAATGATCGTGGGCGTCTCGATCGGCGCCGCGGTCAACGGTATCCGGCCGATCGCCGAGATCCAGTTTGCCGACTTCATCTGGCCGGCCTTCAACCAGATCGTGTCCGAGGCCGCCCGGATGCGCTATCGGAGCAACAACGGGTTCGGCTGCCCGATCACCATTCGTGCGCCGTACGGCGGTGGGGTCCACGGGGCCCTCTATCACTCGCAGTCCGTGGAGGCGTTCTTCACCCATGTCCCCGGGCTCAAGGTGGTCATCCCGTCGACGCCGTACGACGCCAAGGGCTTGCTCAAGAGCGCCATTCGCGACGAGGACCCAGTGCTCTTCCTGGAACACAAGAAGATGTACCGCTCGGTCCGGGGTGACGTCCCCGAGGCCGACTACAGCGTGCCGCTCGGCCGGGCTCAGATCACCCATCCCGGCTCCCGGCTGACGGTTGTGGCCTACGGGCTGATGGCCCACTACGCGCTCGAAGCCGCCGACCGTGCGGCCGAGGAGGGGATCAGCGTCGAGGTCGTCGACCTGCGCACGCTCCGCCCGCTCGACCGCGAGACGCTCATTGGTTCCGTCCGCAAGACCGGCAAGTGCCTGATCGTGTACGAGGACAACAAGTTCGGGGGCTACGGCGCCGAGATCGCCGCGATCGTGGCCGAGGAGGCCTTCGACTACCTCGACGGGCCGGTTACCCGGGTGGCCGGGCCGGAGGTCCCCGGTGTGCCCTACAACCATGTCCTCGAGGACTGGTTCATGGTGAGCCCGGAGCAGATCCTCGAAAGCATCCGGAAACTGGCGGCGTACTGAGCGGCACCGGATGCCGCCTGCCGCCCGCTGTGCCGTTCGACCGAGATGGCCCAGATGGGCGACACTACGCTGCACTGGACCCCACGGCGTCGCGGCGCCGGATCAAACGCTCGGCAGGAGGAACGAATCCGTGGCCAAGGTGACGATGCCCCAGCTCGGCGAGAGCGTCGCCGAGGGGACGATCGGCAAGTGGCTGAAGAAGCCCGGCGACCATGTCGCCAAGTACGAGCCGTTGCTCGAGGTCATCACGGACAAGGTCAATGCCGAGGTTCCCTCGCCTGTCGAGGGAACACTCACCCAGATCCTCGTCGAGGAAGGGGCCACCGTCCCCAACAACGCCGAGATCGCGATCATTGAAACGGCTGACGACGTGGCTGCGAACGGCACGGCACCGGCCGCGGTCGCGGCTTTGTCTGCGCCAGCCCCGCCTACGGCAGCCCCGACTCCGAGCGTTGCCCGGGGTCCGGCGGGCTCTGACGAACGACCGAGTCGCGAGCCCGCACGGCTGGACGCCACGGACCAAGGCGTCGTGAGCCTCGGAGGTCCTGCCCTGCCCGGCAATCCCGACGCCCGGATGACCCCCGCCGTCCGACGGCTGCTGCGCGAACACGGCCTCACTGCGGCCCAGCTCGTGGGCACGGGCGGTGGCGGCCGGATTGCCCGTGAGGACGTCCTCGCCTACGTGGAGGCGGTCCGTACGGGCGCCGTCGTCGCCAACGGGACAGCGCCCGTCAGCCCAGGTACCACGACCCTGGCAGGTTCGAGCGCCGGCAGGACGCCAGGCGGACCCAGTGAGCTGTCGAGTTCGGTCGGTAATCGGGCTGTCACCCCGGCTCCGGTGGGGCCGTCGATCGTCTTCCCGCCGGGCGCCGACGAAGTCCTCGTGCCACTGACCCAGATGCGCAAGGGGATCGCGGCCCAGATGACCCGCGCCCTGGCCGTGCCGCACGCCTACGTCCAGATGGAGGTCGACGCGTCGCGGCTGGTCCGCCTGCGCGAGTCGGCCAAGCGCGAATTCCAGGCGCGAGAGGGCACGTCGCTCAGCTACGTGCCGTTCGTGGTCAAGGCCTGCGTCGCGGCGCTCCTGCGTCAGCCCACGTTCAACGCCCACTGGACCGAAGGTGGCCTGCTGGCCAAGCGTCGGTTCAACGTCGGGGTGGCCGTCGCCGTGGACGAGGGCCTCATCGTGCCGGTGGTCCGCGATGTCGACCAGTTGTCGATCGCGGGGCTCAATCGGGCCATCGCGGACGTCGCCGCGCGCGCCCGGGCAAACAAGCTTCGGGTGGACGACTTCGGTGGCGGCACGTTCACGGTCGACAACACCGGCTGGCTCGGCTCCAACCTGACCATGCCGATCATCAACGTGCCCGAGGTCGCGATCATGACCATGGAGGCGATCACCAAACGGGCAGTCGTGGTCGAGACGCCCGACGGCGATGTCATCGCGATCAGGCCGGTCATGAACGTGGTCCTGGCGATCGACCACCGCGCCAACGACGGCGCGGGTGGGGCCGCCTTCGTGCGCGATGTCAAAGCCTGGCTCGAGGCCGTCGGGCCGGACAGCGCAATCTACTAGGTGCGCGGAGCGCGGAGCGTCCGCCGCGGGGGTTCGGTCGCGGCGGTCGTCGGCCTGTTGGGCTTGCTCGTCGTCGCGCTGGTCGGCTGCCAGGCCCAGCTCGACGCGGCCGGAGAACCGGGCGACACGCAGCTCATCGTCGGCCGTGACCCGACCGGGCTGAGCCTGGAGTCGCCTGAGTGGCGCTCTCCCCAGACGATCGTCTACCTCTGCCCGACAGCGCCAACCAAGACGTTCGCCACCCTGGCCGATGCGGGCACGGTCTCCCTGTCGGCGGACTGCCGCTCATACGGGAAACTGGATACGACGCAGGGGCTGCACGCGACGCTCGGCTTCGGGGCGCTGGACGCCACTCGGCGGCAACGCTTCGAGGCGGCGCCAGCGTGGTACGTGGTGCTCATCGGGGTGCGCGACGGAGGTGTCGATCGGGTGTACCGGACGGCCGTCAAGCCGATCGCCATCGACCCGGGGATCACGCCTGGCCCGGCTGACCCGGCGTCGCCGAGCGCCGCCGCGCCGAGCGCTGCCGTGCCGAGCGCTGCCGCGCCATGACCAGCCCGGCAGCGTGGCCTCGTAGCCCCGGGTAGACTCTGCACCGATGGCTCGAGACCTGCAAATGTTCAGCCCGCCGGACAACTCCGGGCACGCCCACCAAGCCGGCCACGGGGCCGCCCTGCTGCCGACGATTGCGCTGGGCGGCGGCAACCTAACCGAGCCGGCGCTGGACGGCTCGCTGCCCCTGCGTCGACATCCGGATTGGATCCGGGCGCGGGTCCCCTCCGGCGAGCACTATCAGGACCTGAAGCGGCTCCTGCGCGGGCTCAGCCTGAACACCGTCTGCGAGGAAGCCCACTGCCCCAACATCGGGGAATGCTGGGACCAGCGCACCGCCACGATCATGATCCTGGGCGACACCTGCACGCGCGCCTGCGGCTTCTGCGCGATCAAGACGGGCAAGCCAACCTGGTTCGATGACGACGAGCCACGCCGAGTCGCCGAGGCAATCTCCGGGCTCGGGCTGGAACACGTGGTCATCACCTCGGTCGCCCGCGACGACCTCGCCGACGGCGGCGCCTCGGTCTTCGCCGAGACAATCCGCCGCCTCAAGGCCGTCAACCCGGCGATGGGCGTCGAGGTCCTCATCCCGGACTTCAACGGCACGGACGCGCCGCTCCGCACCGTCATGGAAGCCCGTCCGGACATTCTCAACCACAACGTGGAGACGGTCGAGCGCCTGCAGAAGCCGGTCCGCAAGCGTGCCCGCTACGCTCGCTCCCTGGGCGTCCTCGAACGAGCCAAGGCGTACGCCCGGGAGATCGGCTACCCGGCCCACACCAAGTCCAGCCTGATGGTTGGTCTGGGCGAGGAGCGCGCCGAGCTGTCGCAGACCTTCCGCGACCTGCGTGCGGTCGATTGCGACATCCTGACGGTCGGCCAGTACCTGCGGCCCAGCGTGGATCACCTGCCGCTCATCCGCTACTACCATCCGGACGAGTTCGTCGAGATGAAGGCGGAGGCGCTGGCGCTCGGCTTCAAGCATGTCGAGTCCGGGCCGCTCGTCCGCTCGAGCTACCATGCCCGCGACCAGGTCCCCGGCGCCGAACTGCGCGCCCTGCGCCGGCAGGCCACCATCGACGCCGACGGCCGGATCGTCCCCGGGTCACTTGCCGGCTGATGCTTATCCCGTTGCCAAGTCTCCCGTCTGGTGGGGGTTACCGGACGCACCACTCGCTGGCGAAGCGTGACCAACCCAGAAACCTTGACGCTGGCTGGTCCGGGGAAGAGGATCGCAACCTGCGATGGACGTTGAGCGTCCAACCACCAACGACCGATCGCAAGAGAAGGGGCAACGATGCGTCAGGTGGCTCGGATCGGATGGGCCGGACTCGTGGCGTCCGGCGGGGCCGCCGGCCTCGGGCTGGCCCTGGCTGTCGGATCGGCGTTGGTGGCGGGCGACTGGGAACTTGCGCGCCAGCCGTGGATCGGCATCGGGATGTTCCTGATCGTCGTCGGACTGGCTGGCGGAGCCTGCTTCGCACTGCTGCTCGACGTGGTCGAGCCGATCGGCTGGTGGCGACTCCTGGCAGTCCCGCCTGCTCTCCTCGTTGGCGGCTTCTGGGCCTTCGTGTTCGTCTTCGGTCTGCCGACATCAGGCGGCCCGGACTTCGATGTGGCGACGATCCTCTACACGCTGCCGATTCTGATGGCGGTTCTCGTCGTCGCCACTGTCGCGCTCGCGCTCCCCGCCGTGGTGGGTCGGCGCGCCGCCGCCCGCTGACCGGCACCCACCGTCAGGTCACGGCGGGGTCGTTCGGGGCTGCCTGGGGCGTCTCGACGGCGTCCGTGTGCGCCGCTGGCCGGCTGCCGCGCGGCGGGCGATGTGGGCGCGCTGAGCCTTCGCGTTCTGTGCGCGCCCGTGGGCGAGACGGGCCTCGACCTGCCGCACCGCGTCGTAGAGCGACGACGAGCCGTGGTCGTCAAGCGACCGGCGTTCCCGAACCGGACGCCCGCCGTTGGCGAGCAGCCTGGCCCGGATGATCTCCCGGAACCGCCGCTCCGTTGCCAACCTCGCCATGTCGAGCGCCATCAGGTCAAAGACCAGTTCGAGGCGCTCGCGGTTGCGGAACACGAAGCGGCGCTCGCCGAGCCGACGGATGATCTCGCCGAAGACCGTCTCCAGCCCGCCGATGGAGTGCGGGCGGGCCGGGTCGCGGAGCGCCCACTGGCGGTCCATGAGCGGGCGCGTCTGCGCGATCCACGCCAGCGTCCGGCTCGCCCCAGCCGCCCTCACCTCCTGCTCGAACGCGCCCCACCCGATCTGGCTCGGGATTGCGCGTCGTAGGCTCGCCCACAGCGGATGGTGCCGGTCGAAGCCGTCCGCCGCGAGGCGCTGTTCGCCGAGCATCCGCAGGTGGGCCTCGCAGACGTAGATCGTCGCGTTGGGCCAGACGGCCTTCACCGCTGACATCACGGCCTTGCCCTGGTCGCACACGACCCAGGCCGGCTCCTTCTCGCGCAAGCGGAGCACCGCCTCCCACTCGACCTTGTCCGCGCCGCCGCGCGGGGCGAGCGTGATGGCACGGCCTGACCCGCGACCACTCGCATACCCGTAGACGCCGAGCACGCTCACCGTGCCGGGCTGCGACGCCTTGCCGCTCGGCGTGATGTCGGTCACGACCACGTCGAGCGAGACGGCGTCTGGCCACTCGGTCGGCATGAGCGCGTCGCGGACGAGCGTGCCGAACATGGCGATCTGGTCGGACGACAACTGGCCGTGCTCGCTCGGCTCCTGCTGGCCCCACCGGTTCGTCACGACGCGGTGGGCGGACTCGCGCGCACCCCAGCTCGCCTTCCGCATGCTGGTGCCCTGTGCGACCTCGACTAGCGCGTGTGCGGCCTCCCGGATGGTGAAGACCTGGCGGCGGCTGGTCAGCGGCCCCTCGTGGCGGTCGAGCACATGCTCGCACTCCTCGCAGAAGTGCGACGCGCCCGTGCCCGTCACGGGATGGCGACGGGCGAGCGGCTCGATGAACTTGTGCTCGGGCGAACCGTCGGCGTGGAAGGCCGGTCGCTTGCCCGTCTGCGGGTCTATGCGCGGCACGCACCGGAAGCGTGGTCGCTCGTGGTGCGGATCGTGCCCGTAGAAGCCGTCGAGCCAGACCTCGCCGTGGTGCCCCTTCGGGCACGGCGGTCGTCGAGCGGTCGGGTTCCTCGGCTTGGGCATCTCACCCGAGTTGTCCGCCCTCGCACTGCCACCTCGGATGGCACGGAGTCCCAAGTGGTGCGTCCGGTAACCCCCACCAGACGCGAGACTTCGCAACGGGATAAGCATCTGCCGGCTAGAGGATCTTGGAGAGGAAGGCCTTCGTCCGCTCGTGCTGCGGGTCGGTGAAGAAGTGGTCCGGCGTGCCTTCCTCGATGATCCGGCCATCGTCCATCATGACGACGCGATCCGCGACCTCGCGCGCAAAGCCCATCTCGTGGCTCACCACGATCATGGTCATGCCTTCGAGCGCGAGCTCTTTCATGACGTCGAGGACCTCGCCGATCATCTCGGGGTCCAGCGCGCTGGTCGGCTCGTCGAAGAGCATGAGCGCCGGCTTCATGGCCAGCGCCCGGGCGATCGCCACGCGCTGTTGCTGGCCGCCCGATCGCTGGGTTGGGTAGACGTCTGCCTTGTGGGTGAGGCCGACCCGGGTGAGCAGGGCGCGGCCCATCTCGATCGCCTCGGCCTCGGGAGTCCCGCGGACGCGGATCGGTGCCTCGATGATGTTGCCGAGGGCGGTCATGTGGGGGAACAGGTTGAAGCGCTGGAAGACCATCCCGATCTCCTGGCGCTGCCTCGCGATGTTTCGTTCCTTGTCCTCGACGAGCTTGCCCTTCTGCTCGCGGTAGCCGATCAGGTGGCCGTTCACGAAGATCCGGCCCGAGTGGATCTTCTCAAGATGGTTGATGCACCGGATGAACGTCGTCTTGCCGGAGCCCGACGGACCGCACAGGACAACGACTTCACGGCGACGTACGGTCAATGAGACGCCCTTCAGCACGTGGAGTCTTCCGAACGACTTCTCGACGCCCGTGGCTTCCATGACGGTGTCAGTCGCCGGACGAGGAACCCCGCCGATCGCATCGAACATGTTCCGCTGGCTGATCAACGAGCCGGACCCCCCGAGCTCGGCGAGCGAAGCCCGACCATCCGAGCCCACAGTCCGGGTTGGTCGACACGCACGGTGCTGGCTCCCAGTCGTCGCTCGATGCGACCTTGGATCGTGCTCCAGATCGTCGTCAGGATCAGATAGTAGACAGAGACGCCGAGGAGCGGCTCGAACGGTTTGAATGTTGCCGCGGCGACGGACGAGGCATTCCGAAAGAGCTCCTCGACGCCGATGATGCTGAGGAGCGAGGTGGTCTTGAGCATATTGTTGAACTCGTTGCCCAGGGGCGGAATGATCACCCGGAGCGCCTGCGGCAGGACGATCCGGCTCATCGTCAGGCGGTAGGTCATCCCGAGCGATTTCGCCGCCTCTGCCTGGCCGGGATCAACCGATAGGATCCCGGCACGGACGATTTCGCTCATGTAGGCGCCCTCGTTTACTCCCAATGCCAGGATGCCGGCGAGGACGGCCCCGGCCAGGTCCAAGCCGCCGATATGGATGTCGAGCGGAAAGAGATCGACTCCGAGCAGGTACGGCGTCCCGTAGTAGAGCAGTGCGATCTGGACGATGACCGGAGTGCCCCTGAAGAACCAGATGTAGACGCCGTTGAGTGAGCGAAGGAGCGCTCGCCGGGACATCCCGGCGAGCCCTGACAGAACGCCGAGGACGACTCCGATGAGCTGCGCCGCGACCGCCACGTAGATCGTGATCGCGAGTCCGCCGAGCAAAGCCCCGGACGGCGGGAACACGAACTTCAGGAGGAAGTCCATGTCGAAATGCGGGGAGATGGTGGCGAGGAGGGAACCTGGGTGCACGGTGACCTCGCGCGCAGGGACAACGACGGGCAAGCGTCGCGGACGCCCGCCCGTCGTCCAATTGACGCGTTGGACGCGTTACGTCTACTGAAGCAAGACGACCGCGTTGGTCATGCCCCACTTGGCCACGATCGCCTTCATGGTTCCGTCGGCGTACATGGCATCGATCGCGGCCTTGACGGCGTCGCGAAGTGCTGTGTTGTCCTTGGTGACCGCGATGCCGATCGCTGCGGGATCGATCGGGTTGCCGCCGATCTCGAATTTGCCGGCGTTCTCGGGCTTGCTGTTGTAGTAGGCGACGACCGGCGAGTCACCCGAGTACGCGTCGACGCGCCCAAGGGAGAGCTGCAGGAATCCGTCGGTGTCCTGCTGGTACGTCTTGATCTCGATCAGCGCCTTGCCGGCTGCCTTGAGCTTCACGTTCGCTGCGTCCAGGGCATCCTTGTTCGTCGTGCCGAGCTGGACGGCGACCGACTTGCCCGACAGATCCTCGAGGGTGTGGATCCCCTTCGGGTTCCCGGCCGGGACCAGGAGTCCCTGGCCGACCTTCAGGTAGTCGACGAAATCGACCTGCAAGGCGCGCTTGGGTGTGTCGTTCATCCCGCTGATGACCAGGTCGCACTTCTTGGCCAGCAGGGCCGGGATGATCCCGTCGAAGCCGGTGTTGCTGATCGTGGTGCTGACGCCAAAACGCTTGCCGATCTCGTTGGCGATGTCGATGTCGCTACCCTTGGCGGTGCTGCCGTCGGCGGCGTAGAACTCCTCGGGCGGGTAGCTCACGTCCACGCACCAGACGAGCTTGCCGGCGCTGGTGATGGCTGCCGGGACGTTGTAGGTCGGTGCGGCCGACGCTGGCGCCGACGGGGCCGTCGACGGAGCGACCGAAGGGCCGACCGACGGCGCGGCGCTTGGAGCGGCCGGTGCCGATGGACTGGCAGCGCTGCCGGTACAGGCGGAGACGAGGAACAGCGCGGCACCGGCGAATCCGGCGAGGCGCCCTCGGGTCGAGAGCATCGTGGTGGTCTCCTCTGGGCGGGCAACGCGAAGATGTCGCCCGGATGAACAGGATCGTGCCCGAAGTTCCCTCTCGTCGGCCGATCGCGGCACAGCCTACGTCGCCGCGCCAAGGTTTGCACGCGCTGCTCTCGCCGAATCGACAGGTGCGGTCGGCCCGCCGTGCCAGCCAACCCGGATCGTGCATCGGCTATGCTCGCTGCATGCCCCAGTTGTCACGCAAGATCGCGTTGGCGGAGCTGCACTGCCATCTGGGCGGGGCGGTGACCCCGGCGATCATGTGGGGGATCGCCCACGCCCAGGGGATCAAGCTCCCAACCAAGGACTACTGGGAATTCCGGGACATGATCACGGTCTCGAAGCGCTCCCAGAGCTTCGACGGCTACCTCCAGCTGTTCCACTGGACCGAGCTCATCCAGTCCAGCCCACTGGCGGTCGAGCGCTCGGTCTACGAGGTGGTCGGCGGCGCCTACCGCAAGAACAACGTGACCACGATGGAGTTGCGCTTCAATCCGATGAAGCGCAACCGGGGCGGCGAGCAGGACCTCGATCACATCATCGCGGCGGCGCTGCGCGGCATGGACCGGGCGACCCTGGAGTACCCGGTCAAGCCCGGCCTGCTCTTCTGCCTCGATCGGGCCTTTCCCTACGAGCTGAACGAGATCCTCGTCGAGAAGGCGATCGCCTGGCGGGATCGCGGGGTGGTCGGCATCGATATCGCGGGCCCGGAGTCGAGCACCTTCCGAGTCGCCGACTACAAGCGGATCTTCCGGCGGGCGCGCCAGTTCGGGCTCGGCCTGACGGTCCACACCGGCGAGTCTGGGCCGGCTGAGGAGGTCGCCCGGGTGGTCGAGCTGCTCGAGCCAGATCGGATCGGCCATGGCGTCAAGGCCGCCTACGATCCGCGGGCCATGGCGATGCTGGCCGATCGGGGAACCGTGCTCGAGATCTGCCCCACCTCCAACCTCAACACCCGGGTCGTCTCGGGCTGGGAGGAGTTCCGCTGGATCTTCGACCAGTTCCGGCGCAACGGCGTGCGCTTCACGATCAATACGGATGGCCCGGAGCTGCTCAAGACCTACATTCGCGATGAGCTGGCGACGCTGGGCCGACTCGGGATCCTGTCGCTGGACGACCAGCGTCAGGCGGCGGCCACGTCCCTGGCGGCGTCGTTCGTGCGCAACGTGACCGATGTGGTGCCGTCCAGCCTGGAGCCGGCGCCACGAGGTGTCGTGGAGCGCGAGGAGGCGTAGCCAGCGGGGGAGGCGTAGCCAGCGCCGGCGGGTCGGGAGGCTGGGAGCCGGCGGGCGGCGGGCCAGCGCCGGCGGGCCGTCAGTCGGGTCGGGCGGCGATCCGATAGGTGCAGCAGCGGTCGCCCGAGGCAATGTGCGTTTCGCGCACCACGTCGGCGCCGAGGACCTCGCGGAAGAGCTCGAGTTCCGCCTGGCAGGCACTCAGATTCCCGGCGGCCACCTGGTAGATCGCGCAGTTGTGTTCGCGCAGGCGGATCGTCCCTTCGGCATCGATCTCGGCGCCGCTCAGGTAGCCGTGTTCGTCCTGAATCACGGCCAGTTCTCTGACTCGGTCGATGAGCGGGGCATTGGCCGGCAGCCGCTCGGCCAGCCGCCGCCGCACTTCCTCGCCGGTCTGCTGCCGGCGCATGGCGAAGACCTGGTCGACCAGGGTCTCGCCGCCGATGGCTCCGATCGCGGCCAGCAGGCTGGCGGCCAGGCCGTCGTAGTTCGATGGGAAGAGACCCTGTGCATGCGGCGCAACGTCGTACAGATGGCGCGGTCGCCCAACGCCGTGACGCTCGGTTCGGCGGGACACCAGTTGCGCCGACTCCAGGGCGCGCAACTGTTGGAGGACCCCGGTCCGGCTGGCGCCCAGTCGCTGCGCGATCTGGTCCGGGGAGGACGGCCCCGCCTGGCGCAGGAGCAACAGGATCGCCTGGCCGAGCGTCGCCGCGCCCGTGTGGCCGGCCGTACCGTGTTCGGGGCCGTCGGGCACCACCCGGTCCGCGCTGTCGGCAACAGCCAGTCTGTGGCGCGGCTCCATCGTGAGGCGGAGGCGTGCCTCGAGATCGTCGAGGGTGGCCGCGTCATTCGTGCGGCGCTCGGTGGCGGACATGGTCGAAGGCTAGCACCTGCTCCGGCCGTTCGCAGCGACAGCCGTTCGCAGCGACAGGGCAGCGCCCCGGTGTACCCTGCCGCCGTGGACCTCGACCTCTCCCCGGAACACGCGCTCCTGCGCGATACCGTGCGCGCGTTCATGCTCGCCGAGGTGGCGCCGGTGGTCGATGACCACGAGCGAGCGCGACGCTTCCCGGTCGACATCGTCCAGCGCCTGGGCGAGATGGGCTGGCTGGGGATCCCCATTCCCCAGGAGGAGGGCGGCGCCGGACTGGACACCCTGGCCTACGCCATCGCGATTGAAGAGATCGGGCGCGTCTGGGGCTCACTCGGGCTGATCGTGGCTGCCCATACCAGCCTCGGCTGCGGCCCGCTGCACCTGGCCGGCACGCCCGACCAGATCCGGCGCTTCCTCATCCCGATGGCCTCCGGCAAGGTGATTGGCGCGTACGGCCTGACCGAGCCGGGAGCCGGGTCCGATGCGGGTGGCACCAGGACAACAGCCCGGTTCGAAGACGACCCGGACGGTGGCAGCTGGGTCATCGACGGCGGCAAGCGCTTCATCACCAACGCCGGCCAGGCCGGCACGTACATCGTCACGGCCCGGTCCGGGACCACGCCGCGCGGGGACGCCGAGATCAGCGCGTTCATCGTGCCTGCGGGTGCCCCAGGGTTCAGCATCGGCCGCCTCGAAGAGAAGATGGGGCTGCATGCCTCGGCCACCGGCGAACTCATCTTCCAGGGCGTCCGCGTGCCGTCCACGGACATGCTCGGTCCACAGGGCGACGGGTTTCGGACCTTTCTCAAGATCCTCGACGGCGGCCGGATCTCGATCGGTGCGCTGGCGGTCGGGCTGGCCCAGGCGGCACTCGACGCGGCCATCCCGTACGCCCGGACGCGCGAGCAGTTCGGTCGCCCGATCGGGACGTTCCAGGGAGTCGCCTTCCTCATCGCCGATATGGCCACCGAGATCGAGGCAGCCCGTCAGATGGTCTGGCGTGCCGCCTGGCTCAAGGACCAGGGCCGCGACTATGGCCTGGCCGCGGCGCAGGCCAAGCTGTTCGCGTCGGAGGTCAGCTCACGGGCGACCAACGCCGCGATCCAGGTGCACGGCGGCTACGGCTACGTCGAGGAGTACAAGGTGGAGCGCTTCCTGCGCGACGCCAAGCTGACCGAGATCGGCGAGGGCACCAGCCAGATCCAGCGGCTGGTCATCGCCCGGCGGATCCTGGATCTGCGGATCGTCTGAGCCCGCCCGCCCGAGCGCGTCGCCCGCCCGAGCGCGTCGCCCGGTCGATCGCGTCGCCGGGCCGCAGTCGGTTCGTGCGTCCGCCACACCGGTACGGGATCGCCTGGAATGGTCCCCAGGATAGTCAGCCGCCGTTGCCTGCGGCCGCGCTGAACGCCGCCCGAAGCGCGGCTGCGAACCCCGGCGCCCAGGGCCCCTGGCCGCTGACGACGAACGGCGACGGCGCCAGCGACTCGTAGGTGGCCGGGTCCGTGACATACGAGCGCGCGCATGAGGCGACCGATCCGGCAAGTCGCTGCCAGGTGTCACGGTTCGCGAAGACGTAAACGCGGATCCGGACCGGTTGCGTCTGGTCGAGTCCGCTGGCGGTGAAGGCGATCGCGGTCGGGCCCAGCGTCCGGTCAGTGCATCCGGCATCGCCGGACACGACGTCCCGGACGCTGACGCCGAGGCGTGTCATCTGGTTGGTCATCTCGGTGAAGTCGGCGGGACTCGGGACGGGGACCGCCGTGGATCGGCCGCAGCCCGCCAGCGCGACGACGAGCAACGCGGCGAGGATCGTCGACACGAAGCGGGGCAATGCCATGCCACGAGGCTAGCATCGCCGCGCCGGATCCGCCCACGGGCGAGTACCATCCCGCGAGGAGGCCCTCCCCGCATGGTTGTGCCCGTGGTCCAGGACAAGCGACGATCGGTCTGGCGGCACGCCGTCGTGGCCCTCCTGGCGTCAGCCGTCGTCGCGGGGGCGGCGTCCCGGTCGGCGCCGGTGGTACGGGGTTCGGACCAGACGCCTGCGCCGGCCGCGGACCCGTTGGGCGGCCCGTACGTCGACGTTGCGCGTCTGCCGCCGCCGTCGACGTCGGGGTCGGCGTTGATCTCGGCCTCGTCCTCGCTGGCAACCGGCGCGCCGGACCTGCTCGTGGTTTCTCCGCCGAACCCGGGCCTGCCCGGTTCGATTCGGGTCGGACTGCTCCAGCGCGACGCCGGCCGCTGGTCGAGGGACGGGTCGCTGGAGGTAGCGACGGGCCTGCCAGGGGCCGGACCAGGCTGGCTCGTGCCGCTTGGCGCGGACGTGGCCCTGCTCGGGGTGGACGCGGATGCGGGCCGCACCTCGGTAGCCCTCCTGAGCACTGTCGGCGGGTTGCTCCGGCTGGTGGCCTCGCGCGTTGTGCCCCTGGCCGTCGCCCAGGCGGGCGCCGCAGACATCGACGGCGACGGCCGGCCCGAGCTCATCCTCGTGCGCAGTCCTGGCCAGCGCCTCGACGACGGCTGCCCCGGAACCCGACTGCTCATCCTCGATGGCCGAACGCTGGCCGTGCGGAGCGACGCAACCGCGGCCGGGCTGCGTCTCGATGGTGCCGCCCTGGGTCGTCCGGGCGGGAACGACATGGTGCTGCTCGCGTACGCGGCGCGCGTGTGCAGCGGTGTTCGTGGCGCCGTTCGACCGAGCGAGGTTGTCGCCATCGACCCTTCGAGCGGACGGACGATCGCCCGTCTTGGCCTGGGGACTCCCTCCAGCGCGGCCGATGCCCAGGGTGCCGTGGCGCCGCTCAGCGTCCGTCTGACCGGCGAGGCCGCCGACGTGGTCATCGTGCGCGATGGCCGCGACACGGTCGCGCTGGACCCCGCCCACCACTGGCGCCGATCGGTGCTGCTGCGCAACGCGTTCCCGGTGGCCTTCGCCGACGCTCCTGGCGGGACCTCGATACTCACGGTGTTCCACCCGGCGGATCAGTCCGGTGACGCTTCAGGTGGGACGTCGGCCGTGGATCTGCTGGCGTTGTCGCGCCGAACGCCGGACGGCGTGATCGTGGCCAGCGTCGTGGCTGAGGCGCCGATCGCGCAAGGCCTGGGCGATGCCGCGGCCGGCGGAGATGCCGGTGCCGAGCCGTCGCCCCGGCGAGCGTCGGTCTGGACTGGCGACCTGCGGGGCGATGGTTGTCGGGCGATCCTCTGGCCGCGCGTGACCCTGCTGGGTTGTGCCGCAGGGGGTCGCTGGACCGTCCGCCCCGGACCCGCCTGGACAGGCACGGTACCCCTCGCGGCATATGGGCGACCGGGCGGCCGAAGGTTGCTCGTCGCGGCTGGACTCGATTGGAGCAGCCCGCTGTTCGGCCTCAGGACGCCGGCGCCGGCAGCGCTGGTTGACGGCTCGGCAATGCCCTGGCGCACGGGCCCGAGCGGTCCGTTCGCCCTGCAGGAACTCGACGGCGGCGATGTGGCCTACTTCGCGGTCTTTCCCAGTCCGATCATCGATATCGATCCGACCATCGTCCCGGGCGTTGATCCGGAGATCGTCGTCGGAGGGTCAGCCGGCGATCGGGTATTCGTGCGCTACCACGCGCTGGCCGATCCGTCGGGCACGGTCGCGACTGCGCCGCCCGGGCCGACCTCGGCTGCGGTCGGGCTCATTCCCGTGCCGCTCGGCGGTACGGCCGGCGCCAACCTCGGGGCGATCCACTTGCCACTGCCCTCAGTTGGAGCCGCGCAGGACGTGCCTGGCGGTGGGCTTCGGCCCGGCCTGCTCCAACCCGGCGCGTTCGGCGGGGCCGGCAGTCTCCCGGCGGCGCCGATCACCGGCTGGCAAGTGGAGGCGGTCGGGGTCAACGCCTACGGCCAGGTCTCGCCGCTGGCCAGCACCCGGGTGACGCTCGATCGAACCGGGCCCAACGTGGCGTTGAGCCTGCCGCTGATCCTCGCACCATGGCCGTTCAGCGCCCCCATCGACGGCGTCACGGAACCCGGTGCGCGTCTCCGGTTGGCCGACGGTCCATCGGTCGAAGCGGCCACCAATGGTGCCTTCGAACTGCGGGCGCAGCTGGCTCCCTGGCCGCAGACGCTGGAGATCCACGCCGTCGACGCGCGCGGCAACGAGACGGTCCGGGCCGTGTCCGTCGTCGGTGGGATCGACTACCGGCAGTGGCCCTGGCAGACGATCCTCATCGTCGTCCTGCTGCTGGGAGCCGCGCTGACGACGTGGCGAGGTCCAGGCTCGACCACGCGGCTCGTCTCGTCGGGGACCTCTCGTGGGTGGATCGCACGGTCGTCCGCCGGGCAGATCGGACGCGGCGGCCTGCTGGGGTCAGCCCGCATCCACGGGAATCCGTTGGACACGCTGCGCGGCGGGTTTGACGAGGTCGCCACCATCGAGGATCTCCCAGCTCGACCGTCGATCCCGCGCTGAGCCCGGCCGGATTGGGCCGCCGCCCTCAGCCGACTGGCACAGCGGCGGA
>JANMQO010000126.1:0-2928 GCA_031370565.1 Chloroflexota bacterium | reverse complement strand
GATCAACCGCGGCGAGATCGTGGCCGAGCCGGGCCCGGTCTCGTTCGGCAGCGGCTCCTTCGGCGCATCGGCCAGCGCGCCGAAGGCCGAGGAAGGTCCGTCGGCGATCGACGAGGCGAACGAGCCCCCCGCGAACCAGCCACGAGCGACCGCCGTGGCGACCGAGCCGACCGCGGCTCCGCTGCCGATCGTCGAGTCCGCCGCGTACAACGGCCACGCCAACGGCCACGCCAACGGCAACGGGCACACCAACGGCAATGGCCACGGCAACGGCCAGGCCCTTGGCGCGATCACCGCCTCGCTCGGCATGACGAAGGTCGCCTTCACCGTCCAGGAAGACGCCCCCAGCTGCGCCGACTGCGGCTCGATCATGATCCGCAACGGCTCCTGCTACAAATGCCTGAACTGCGGCAGCACGAGCGGCTGCAGCTGAGCCAGGTTGATCTCACATGAAGCGAAAGGGGTGATTCCGATCCCGAACAACTCGACCAGCAAGATGGCGGCCTCCGCGGCCTCGAAGGTTCTGCGGGAGGGTCGGACCGGCAAGGCTTCTAAGAGCCTGTGAATGAAATTGGGCGAGTGACGAGTTCGCTTGCACAGCATCCCGATTGCACCGATGCTGGTGGTATGGCGACGACACCCGATCCTTCCGCTGATTGCGTCTTCTGCTGCATCGCGGTCGGCCGGGCCGATGCCGCGTTGGTGTATCGCGATGAGCGCGTGACGGCGTTCCTCGATCACCACCCGGTCACACCGGGCCACCTGCTCGTCATCCCGAACGACCACCTTCCGTCGCTCGCAGACATCCCCGAGGATCTCGGGGCGCACCTGTTCGTCGTGGGTCAGCGGCTCGCCGCGGCTCTGCGCTCGTCGAGTCTGCCGTGCGACGGGATCAACCTCTTCCTGGCGGACGGCGAAGTCGCCTTCCAAGAGGTGTCCCACGCCCACCTCCACGTCATCCCGAGAACGCCCGGTGACGGCTTCACGATCGACTCGCCAGCCTGGGAGCAACGGCGGCCTCGCTCCGACGAGCTGACCGCCAATGCGGCCGCCATCGGGGCCGCGCTGGGCTGAACCGTCTGGGAGACGACCGCGTCGGGCTACGACGTTGGGCCCAGGTTTCGTGATCCACGTGACACCACCGCCGATCGCGAGCGCGCGCTAGCCCACACGGAGCGACCTCGGCGGGAAACGGCGACGCCAATCGCGTAGGACCGCTCACGGCGGCTCGACCCGGAGCCGTGCGAAGAGACAGGCGACCGAGGCGACCTCGAGCCACGCGCTGGCCTCGGTTCCCTCGTAGCAGCGCGCCAGCCGCCGCCAGCGCCCGAGCCGGGCAAAGGCGTGCTCGACCCGATACAGCGGCGCGAGAGGCATGAACTTGGTGGCGCCCTTTGGCGGCGCCTTGATGTCGAGGGCGATCTGCTTGCGAGCGGCCAGCGCGGCTAGACCCCGATAGCCGCGATCGACGGCGACTACTTCGAAGCTGGCTGAGGCGCGGGTAAGTGGGCCGTGCCCTGTCGGGACGGGTCAGGGCGTCGCCTCGACGCGTCGCCGCAACTCTGCGAGGTAGGTGCCGAAGATGGGAAGTGCCGACGCGGCGGCCACAGCCGGCTGGTAGGTTGCGGGCGTCTCGGCGAGGCGGGTCGGTCGACTGCCTGGAAACGGGACAGCTCGCTCGCCCGCGGCGGCGGCCAGGCGCGCATCGAGGGTGAGCAATTGGCCGTCGACAACCTCGGCCAGGGCGACGTAGGCCGCGTCGTACGCGCTGAGCGCGTCCGAGCGCATCCGCTCGAGGGCAAGGAGCAGCAGTGGCCGGTCGATCGCCGCGGTCCGGACACCGATCTCGTCGAGCTCACGGAGCGCCTCGACGACCTCATCCCAGGTGTGGCCGTAGCGGCGGACGAGGACATTGACGAACTCGAGCCAGAAATGGTCCGGGACCTCGATCTCGCCACCCGCCGCGAGATGTGGGGCGACAATGGAACGAACGGTGACGGCTGCCGGCTCCGCCCGAGCGATCGCGATGGCGGCCGAGGCGTCAAGCACGAGCGTGTCAACCACCGGCGTGCCCGTGGTCATCCCGGGCGCGCTCGATGCGGATCGCTTCGGCCGCTTGCATGTCGCTCGGATGCCGGGCGTTCATCGCCTGCCCGTGGCGCGCAAGCCGGTCGAGGGCGTCGAGGGCGCGCTGTCGTCGGACCGCCGGATCGGGATCGAGACGCCGTCCATCCTCCACCGACACGAGCATTGCCAGCGGCTTGCCGTCGCGCTCGATGAGGTACCTCTCGCCGGCCGAGGCAGCGTCCAGGACTTGGCCGAGCCGACGGCGAAGATCGAGAGGCGACACTGTTCTCATAGCTTGCTATGATAGCACCCACTCATAGTCTCCCGTCGATCGACCCGGGCCGCCTCGCCCGGGCCGGGACGCCTCGCGCCCGACGCCCGACGCCCCGCGCCCGCCACTACGCCCGGCCGAGGTCCTTGAGGATCTGGCCGGCGGCCAGTTTGCCGGGAGCACCCATGACGCAGCCGCCGGGGTGGGTCCCGGAGCCGCACTGGTAGTAGCCGTCGATCGGCGTCCGGTACTGGGACCAGCCGGGGGCCGGCCGGAAGAAGAACATCTGGGGTGCCAGGAACTCCCCGGCGAAGATGTTGCCCTCGGACAGGCCGACCACGCGCTCGATGTCGAGCGGGGTGACGACTTCCCGATGGAGGACGAGGTCGCCGAAGCCGGGGAAGAACGACTCGAGCGTGCGCTGGACGGTATCGCCCAGCCGCTGGCGCTCGGTATCCCAGTCGCTCTCGCGCAGGTGGTAGGGGGTGTACTGCACGAAACAGGACATGACGTGCTTGCCGGCAGGGGCCATGTCCGGATCGATCGTCGACTGGATGGCGCAATCGAGGTATGGCCGCTGGCTGTACCAG
>JANMQO010000111.1:0-1508 GCA_031370565.1 Chloroflexota bacterium | reverse complement strand
GAGGAGCTGACCCCGGCCGAGGCGATCGGGCGGCTGCTCGGCGCACTGGAATCGGGCCTGCGCAAGACGCTCGCCCGGATGGGCATCTCGGCGGTCGCGTCGTATGTCGGCGGGGCCCTCTTCGAGACGCTCGAATTGGCTCCTGAGGTGGGCGCGCGCTGCTTCCCGGCTGCTGCGGCGTGGCCCGGGCGGGTCGGTTTCGCGGACCTGGCCGGCCGACAGCTGCGCCGGCTCGAGGCAGCCCGGGCAATCCCGAGTGGTGCCGGAACGAAGCTCGTGGATCCGGGGCTCAGCCGGTTCCGGGGCGATGGCGAGCGCCACCTGTACGCCCCGTCCGTGGTCAAGGCGATCCAGGCCTTGGTCGCGACCACCACCGATCTCGGCGAGCTGACGGTTTCGGACGCCGGGGTTGTCGGCGTCGGCACGGACGCGGACCGAAGCGCCGGCACGGACGCGGACCGAGCCGCTGCCCTCACCCGCTACCGTGCCGACCTGGCTCGGGACGCGTCGGTCGTGCGCGACGGGTTCCGCATCCGCCGCCCGCGCGGCACCCGCCCCATTCCCCTCAAGGAGGTCGAGTCCGCCCGGGCGATCGTGCGCCGCTTCGTGGCCAGCGCGATGAGCGTGGGCGCGCTCAGTCCGGAAGCACACCAGGCGATCACCATCGGGATGCAGCGGGCCGGCGGCGCGGCGAACACCGGCGAGGGCGGCGAGGACCCGGCGTGGTACCTGCCCGGTCCGGCTGGTGAGCGACACGATGCCCGGATCAAGCAGGTCGCGTCGGCGCGCTTCGGGGTGACCGCGGCCTACCTGGCCAGGGCAGATCAGCTCGAGATCAAGATCGCCCAGGGGTCGAAGCCCGGTGAGGGCGGCCAGCTGCCAGCCCGCAAGGCCACCGCCGAGATCGCCGCGCTCCGGCGCGCCCAGCCGGGCCAGGCGCTCATCAGCCCGCCGCCGCACCACGACATCTATTCGATCGAGGACCTCGCCCAGCTCATCGCCGACCTCCGGGCGATCGCCCCGAAGGCCCGCATCGGGGTAAAACTGGTCGCCAGCCGGGGCGTCGGGACGATCGCGGCGGGCGTGGTCAAGGCCGGCGCCGACTATGTCCACCTGGCGGGCCACGCGGGCGGCACGGGAGCCAGTCCGCTCAGCTCGATCAAGCACGTCGGTGCCCCGTGGGAACTCGGTCTGGCCGAGGTCCATCAGACCCTGCTGCGCAACGGCCTGCGCGATCGAGTCGTGCTCCGGACGGACGGCGGATTGCAGACGGGCCGCGACCTGCTCGTGGCAGCACTGCTCGGCGCGGAGGAGTTCGGCTTCGGGACCGCAGCGCTCATTGCCATCGGCTGCGACATGGCCCGCCAGTGCCACCTGGACACTTGCCCCACGGGGATCGCCACGCAGCGACCGGACCTGCGCGCGAAGTTCAGCGGGACGCCTGAGCAGGTCGAGCGGTTCGCCACGGCTGTGGCGGAGGACCTGCGCCGGGAACTGGCCGCGATCGG
>JANMQO010000104.1:0-13281 GCA_031370565.1 Chloroflexota bacterium | reverse complement strand
AAACGGGCCGCCTTGATCGAGGCGTTGATGTCCAGGGCGCCGGCCAGCACCGCCGGCTGTTGCGCCACGATCCCGACACTCCGCCCACCCAACCGTGCGAACCCGACGATGATGTTGGAGGCCCAGTCGGGCTGGATCTCCAGGAAGTCGCCGTCGTCCACGATCCGTTCGATGACGGCGTGCATGTCATAGGGCTTGGTCGGATCATCGGGGACGATACCGTCCAACTCGCGGTCCCGGCGATCAACGGGATCGGCGGTTTCCACGCGCGGCGCACCCTCTCGATTGTTCTGGGGCAGGTAGGCCAGAATCCGGCGGGTCAGATCGAGCGCATCCGCTTCGTCGGTCGCGGCCAGATGGGCCACGCCGCTGCGGGTCGTGTGGGTTCGTGCGCCACCGAGCCGTTCCGCGTCGACATCTTCATGGGTCACCGACCGTACGACGCTTGGTCCGGTGACGAACATGTAGCTGGTCCCCTCCACCATCACCGTGAAGTCCGTGATGGCCGGCGAGTAGACAGCGCCGCCCGCACACGGGCCCAGCACAACCGAAAGTTGCGGAACAACGCCCGAGGCGAGGACGTTGCGCAGAAAGATGTCCGCATAGCCACCGAGCGAGACAACGCCTTCCTGGATTCGAGCGCCGCCCGAATCATTCAGGCCGATGATCGGCGCCCCAACCTTCATGGCCAGATCCATGATCTTGCAGATCTTTTCCGCGTAGGCCTCCGAGAGTGAGCCACCAAAGACGGTGAAATCCTGCGAAAAGACGAAGACCAGCCGACCGTGTACGAGGCCGTGCCCCGTTACGACGCCGTCGCCGAGGTAGCGCTCCTCTGCCCCAGCCGTGCGCGACACAACGAACGCGTCGAACTCGACAAAGGAGTCGGGATCGAGCAGCAGGTCAACCCTCTCTCGCGCTGTCAACTTGCCGGCGCCATGCTGGCGGGCGATCCTGGCCTCGCCACCACCCAATTGCGCCTCGGCGCGCATCTGTCGCAATCGCAGGAACCGTTGCTCGTTGGTCGCCAACGATCACTCCTCCACCAGATCAGCGTTGTGCGAGCCTGCCGTCTTTGTGCACAGACAGGCGGCAGCTTCGTTCAACGCCCATCATAGCCGTGCGCTCCGGTTGATTCCGCCACGTGTGCGCGCGGAATCGCGACTGTTACCGACGATGGCTCGGTCTTGGATACCCGCGATCTATCCACAGTTTTGGTGAACAACTCGGCCGCGGTGTGGATAACTCGCGTCCTCGGTTGGTGACGACCTGGAGTAGGATGGCGATCCACAGCCCTGCGGCTTTCGCGCCGCGACGGCGCTCCATTCCATTCGTGGCTGTGCGAGCCAACCGAATCCGACGGATCGAGGTGATGCCCCGGTGACGAACGTGATTGCGATCGCGAACCAGAAAGGTGGCGTGGGCAAGACCACCACCGCCATCAACCTGGCCGGCGCATTGGCCGAGCAAGGTTTTCGCATTCTGTGCATCGACATGGATCCGCAGGCCAATCTGACAGTCGGCCTCGGGATCAATCTCGGTACGGTCGAGCAATCCGTTGCGGATGTCCTCGCGGACGCTCGCGCCTCGCTGCCGGACATTGTCATCCCTACCCAGACTACCGGCATCGACGTGGCACCCGCGACCCTCGAGCTGGCGTCCACGGAGGTGGAACTGTTCAGCGCCATTGGGCGCGAGCATGCACTGCGCGAGGCGATCGACGGTTGGGTCGATGAACACTACGACTACGCCATCATCGACTGCCCGCCGACGCTCGGCCTGCTCACCATCAACGGCCTGGTGGCAGCCCACAGCGTGATCATCCCGGTCCAGACGCAGTACTACGCGCTCAAGGGATTGACGGCGCTGGTCAAGGTGATCAACACGATCCGGGCCAAGCTCAACCGCGACCTGCGCATCCTGGGCCTCCTGCCGACGTTCTATGACGGTCGGACCATCCTCGGTCGGGAGATGCTCGATGAACTGCGCGAACTCGGCGATCACCACGTATTCAACAGCATCGTCCGGAATACGGTGAAACTCGGCGAAGCCCCACTGACTGGCCGCCCGATCACGAGCTACGCCGGAAGTTCAGAAGCGGCCCGTACCTATCGCGAACTCGCTCGGGAGGTCATTGACCTTGGCTAGACCGGATTTTCGCGCGACCGCCGCCCGTCGTCTTTCAGAAGAGCGCGAGCTCGGTCCGTCCATCCTCAGCCTGCTGTCTGCAGACGGCGCCACCAAGAGTATCGGCGTCCGTCAGGTCCCGATCGATCGGATTGTGGCCAACCCCGGCCAGCCCCGAACCGTCTTCGAGCAGGGCGCGCTCGACGAACTCACAGCCTCCGTTCGTGAGCACGGTATCCTGCAGCCCATCCTGGTACGGCCATTCGGCTTGCCAAACCACTACCAACTGGTGGCCGGAGAACGCCGCTGGCGTGCCGCCAGTGCAGCTGGGCTGGCCACCATTCCCGCGATGATCGAGGAAATCGACGACGACACTGCGCTCGAGATCTCGATCATCGAGAACCTCCAGCGCGAAGACCTGTCACCGCTGGACGAGGCGATGATGTATGACCGGATGATCCGCGATCACGGGTACAGCATCCGGCGGCTCGCCCAGAAACTCGGCAAGGACAAGGGCTATCTGGAGAACCGGCTCCGCCTGGCCGGCGCGCCCGTCGAGATCCAGCAGTTGGTGTCCGTGCGCAAAGACACGATCTCCCACGCCTACGAGTTGATGAAGGTCGAAGACCCGCGGAAGCGACGACGTCTGGCCGAGCAGGTCGCCCGCGGCGAACTCACCTTGGTCAAGCTTCGGGAGCGGGTCGAAGGTCGTCGTCGACCCAGCCGTGTTGGTGTGGCGGCCGATGAGGCCGTCTCGAACGTCGTCACCGCCACTCCTGCAACCAACCCGGCGACCTATCGGGTGGGCTCGGGCAGCCCCGACGACCATGCCCTGGAAGCTGCCAACGCATGGACCGGAGTCATCCGATCAGCGCCCGCAGCGCCACCCGTGGTGCTTCGCGAGGACAGCCTCGTTTCCGCCAAGCAGCAGCTGGCCGAAGCGATCGAAGGGATTGTCGACGTCCTCAGGGCACCCGACGTGATGGGCTCCATCGGCCAGGTCGACCGGGCCAACCTTGCCAAATACTTGACCATTGCCAAGCTCCGGCTGGAGAACGCGATCGCCATGGTCCGAAGCGGCGAGGTCGACTAGCCCGGCGTCGGTCGGCAGCGACGCTCCCGGTCGAACGCAGCCGGCGAGGCTGGCCGGCGAGTGCCGGCGAGTGACTGCGAACAGGCTCCTGGGTCGGCGACGATACCTTTGCCGCGGGTCACAACAGCCCGCGCTCGGCAAAGCCGATCGCCCAGGCAGCCGCCAGCACGCCGAAGCCGATTGCGCCCATCTGCCAGCCACGTTCGCGCCGGGCGGGCTGCGAGGCCCGACTGAAGGTCAGCCCAAGCCCAAGCACCAGGCTGCCGGCGGCGACACCCGCGACGGCGCCGAGCGGAGCGCTTGCCGCCAGCAACGAGCCTTCCGCGCCGACTGACACCAGCGCCTCCAAGATGGCCGCCACCAGCCAACCACCCGACCGCCCGAGCCAGACGGCCGGCGTCACCGAGCCCGCCACCTTGTCCCGCTCCACGTCGACCAGACCGTTGATGAGCGCGATCGCTGCGCCGGCCAGGATCGCCAGCGGAACAAGCACGGCGAATCCCACCGGCAGCCGATCGACCGCGCCGATCCAGGCATAGACGGGGAGGAGCGGGATGCCCAGCGCGAACGGCAGCCACGCCCAGGGTGTCGTCTTGAGGCGGAGGTCATACAGATAGCCCAGGGCAGTGCCCGCGAGTGCCACGCCCAGGGTCGCCGGACCGGCTGCCGCGGACAGGCTCAGGCCGATGCTGAGGCCTGCGCCGACGATGAGCCAGGCGGCCTGACGGCCGACCAAGCCGGCCGGGATGGGTTTTGCGCGCCCCGCGACACGATCGCGGTCCACGTCACACAAATCGTTCAAAGCGCCGATCGAACCCTGCAGCGCGATCATGGCCACGGTCAAGGCGAGCGCCCGAGTCGGACCGGCCCCCGCCACGCTGGCGAGTACGCCCGTCACTGCGCCGTTGAGCACGGACGGGAAGGGGTGGCTCACGCGGAGGAGCGCCAATGCTCGGGTGCGGGCCCCGGCATGGCCGCCTGCGGCCTCGACCTCGTCGACCACAGGGCCCTCCCGAACCGCCGGGCTCGTCTCCGCCGAGGCGTCGACGCCGGTCGAGTGCTCAGACGTAGACGAGATCCTCGAAGTTCTCGACCAGGTACGCGATCAGTCGATCCCGGCCGTCCGACGTCTCGTGGCGAACACCGGCCACCAGACAATGGAGCGCGACCGCTGGCAGCATGACCTGCCCGCTGGCGTCTCGGCCGAGGGTGGCCGGCGGACCGCCGCCCGCCGCATAGACCCGTTCCAGGGAGCGATCGTCGAGCCGGGCCGCCGCTCGGAAGTCGGCCAGGACCCGGAGCACGCCGCGTCGGATGGCCATGTCGCGCATGAGCTCCGCGGCCCAGGCGTCCAGCAGGAGATCATCCTGTTCGCCCAACCGCTGCCGATACTCGGTCGGGTTGGCGGCGAGTCCCGTCGCTCCCACTGGTCCTCCTCGTTGGTTCGATCGTCGCGAAGTATCGCAGGTTCACCCGGCGTCGGGCGGCGTCGCCGGTCGGTCACCCTCCGGCCAGTCGTTGAACAATTCCGTGACCCGGGCCCAGAAGCTGCCCGGCCGGGGCGGCACGGGGTCCGGATAGTCTGCACACAGGGCACGGAGCGCCTGCCCGACCTGCTCCGTGAGGTCCGCCGTGGCCTCGCTGGTGGGGCGCCCGGCCGGCACAATCGGCGTTCCGATCCGGACTCGGATTCGCCGACCGAAGGCCAGCCAGCTGGTCCCGTTGATCGCCACCGGCACGATCGGGACAGCTGCCCGAAGGGCGAAGAAGGCGGGCCCGTCGCTGAGCGGCAGGAGGCTGCTCTCGCCGACATGAATCCGGCCCTCGCCGGCAATGGCCACGACGCCGCCGGCTTCGAGGACCGCCTGCACCCGGCGGGTCACCTCGCGCAGGTCGCCCTTGCCAGGTTTGTACGGGACGGCCGTGCCACTCCAGGTCATCAGCCGATTGCGAGCGCCACGGCTCATGTCCTCCTCCTTCGGCCCGAAGAGGTACAGGCGAGGACGCCAGGGCAGGCTGGCCAGGAGCACGAACGGGTCGGTCCAGCTCTGATGGCTGAAGCACAGCACGGCCGGTCCGGGCGGCAGGCGGTCCCTGCCTTCGAGGCGCAGCCGGAAGACCATCCCGAAGAGGATCGACGCCACGGCTCGGGTGAGACCGTAGCGCAGCGTGCGCCGTTGTCGATCGAGCCAGCCTGCGGGCGCGGATCGAAACCGCTGGACCCGGCCGGTTTCTGGTGCGCCGCTACCCATCGCCGGACTAGACCGGCGGCCGACGGCCGGATCGGCGCCTCACCGCGAGGGTCATCAGCATTGCTGCGCGAGCTCCAGCACATCGAACCGCTCGATCCGGCCCAGCACGATGGAGGCCGCCTCGTGAGCCCCAGGTGCAGGCGGGACGGCATCATTCGGGATGAGCACCACGACCATCCCCGCCGCGCGACCCGCCCGGACGCCGTTGGCCGAATCCTCCACGACCAGGCAGGCCGCCGGGTCCACGCCGAGCCGGGACGCAGCGAGCAGGTAGACGTCCGGGGCCGGCTTGCCGACGTTGACCTCGTCCGACGAGACGACCGCGGAGAAGGACGCAGCCACCCCGAGCGAAGCCAGGGCCGCCGCAATGAGGACCATCGGAGACGACGAGGCGACGGCGATGGGCAGGGTGGCGGCGGTTCGCCGTAGCGCGTCGACGGCGCCGTCGATCCGGGGCGCGCCTCGAGTCCGGTAGCGCTCGACCATGGCCCCGACGATGTCCTGCTCAATCTCCTCTCGGGTCAGCTCGGCCAGGCGCAGACGCTGCCGCATGGTGTCCGACCAGCCGGCCGAGTTGGCGCCCATGATCGCGGCCTGATCCGCCTCGGTCCAGATCCGGTCGTGGCGCCGCGCGAAGTCGGCGCGGACCTCATCCCACCAGATCTCGGCGTCGACGAGCACCCCATCCAGATCGAAAATGACGGCACCGAATGGCTCCCCGACTCGCCTCACGAATGGCGCCCGAGACGTACCGGATCGACGTCGGAGCCGTCGGCCGGAACCGCTGCCGGCCCGGTCCGGCCGTCGGCAGCCGCGAAGAGCGCGAGGATGAAGGCAGACAGCCGATCACACTCGGCATCGACGGCCCGCAGAACCTGGTTCTCCACCTGGAAGCTCAACAGGCGGTGGCCGCCCTGCGTGTCCATCTGGAGATCGCCGAGCTGTACCCGACCCCAGCGCACGAGCTTGCCCGACGCTCGCGGGCCCTCCTGGGGCACGTTGACCCGAACGTTGACTTCCACCAGACCGGCCGGCGTCGGGGCGAACAGGAGCCAGCGAATCGATGGATCATCGCCCCACAGGACCCAGCATTCGGGGTCGGCCAGCGCACCCAGGCCGACCAGCACGGGTACGACGGTCGCCTCGACCCGCGGGGCCAGGCTTTCCGGGGTGGGCGCCGCTGCCTGCCATTCGCTCAGTCGCATTGCCGCCTCCGGTTCATCGGACGGCCTGCCCGCCGCCGCAGCCGATCCCGAGGCCGCAGCGCGAGGCTACCATGGGCGCGCAGTCCGACGCCATTGATTCCACGGCACAGATCGAGGTCCGGGGCGGTACGGGTCCAGTCCGAACGTGGCGACTGGGGTCCAGTCCGAACCTGGCGGCCCGAATCAAACCCCTCGAACGTCTCCCTATCGCTGGGAGCCGCGGCTCGCGACGGCCGGCGCCCCTCGGCTCAGATGAACAGCGAGACGTCCGCGTCAGCCGCCCAGGACAGGAAATGGGTCGCGCCACAGACCGGTTCGATTCCATCGATGAAACCGTCCGCCGCGAAGCCGAACACATCCATGGTCATGCCACACGGCTGCATCTTGACGCCGAGCTCGATGGCCACTTCGAGCAGCTCATCGATCGAGGCCACACCGTGATCCTTGAACTGGCGCTTCATCATGGCGGTCGCCATCGGGGTCATGCCCGGCAGTGCGGTCAACAGTTGCGGCATCGGAATGGGCATCGGCATGGCCGGGTTACCGGTGGTGCCGATTTCCAGCTTGCGGTTCTTCTGCAGGATCTTCAGGCCGTAGAACGTGAAGAAGATGCCCACGTCCCAGCCGAGCGACGCGCCGGTCGTGGCCAGGATGAGCGGCGGGTACGCCCAGTCCAGGGTGCCCTTGGTGGCGATGATGGCCATCTTCTTGGGGCGCTTGAGGCGCTCGGCCTCCTTGATCGCGAACAGTTCGTCCACGCGCGCCGCGACCATGCTGTCGACCCGGTCCCGAATGAGGGCGTCGAGATCGCCCGCGCCGGATCCGATCGATTCCGCTGTCTGGACCATGTCGGTTCCTCCTCGCCCGCGACCTAGGCGGGCACATCCGTGGTGGTCGCGCGCAGGATTGCGGCGACCCAGTCTGCGGGAGTGACGCCCGGGATCTCCGGGTGCACCGTGTCGTAGTAGTCCTTGACGGCAGCCAGCAACGCCGGCTCGGCCAGTGCCACCCCGCGCAGGCGCACCTCGAGTTCCTCGGGCATGGTCGCCGGTCGGGCCGAGAAATCACCCGAGAAGCCGACGTCGTCGAGGATGTCGGAGCGCACCCGGGCCACGCACCGGATGAGGCCGCCCGGTGCCTTGTGGGCGCCTTCGCCGACCCGGACGTCCTCGTGGATCTTGACCCCGGCCCGATGCATGCCGCCGGCCTCGTACAGCCACTCCTGGCTGGCCAGCTGGACATCGAGCTGCTCCGCCAGGGCCAGCTCGTCCGGACGTGGCAGGCCCGGTTCGATCGTCCGATCCAGCACCTCGGCGCAGCTGGCGAGGTAGGCCGCCACCACGTCCGCGCGGGGTGGCGGCTGGCCGAGCTCCCGGCGCATGGTGGTCATGTAGTCGTTCAGCGACTGGCGCACCTTGTCCCGAAACTTCTCGGACGGCACCTTCAGGACACGGGCCATCGTCTCCGTGTCGAAGTCGAACATGAGGCTGCCCACGACGACTTCGGCCCGGCCCATCCGCGCCGCCCCCGTTCCGCCGATCTTGCGCCCGGCCACGTGCACGTCGTTGATCGGGCGATACTCGGCCGCGATGCCCAGCTGCCGATAGGCACGCACGAGCGTCTCGACGTAGACAACGAAGCGCGCCTCGACCGTGGCTGGCAGGTGCTCCGCCCGGAAGATCCATTGGGTGAACAGCTGGTTGCCGTCGAGGTAGACCGCCCCGCCGCCAACCTCGCGTCGGAACACGGGCAACCCGAGGCTGCGGCAGTACTCGAGATCGACCTCCCGATCGACGTCCTGATGGCGACCGATGCTGACGTACGGCGCATTCGGAGAGACGAGCAGGATCGTGTCCGGCGAGTCGGGCCCGAAGGCGTGGCCGACGGCATGGAAGATCGACTGCGAACGGATTGGCGAGACCGATCCCAGGTCAAGCAGCCGGATGGGCTCCATCGTCGGTCCTCAGTCCGCGCAGCGGAGGCAGGTCACGCCCAGAAGGTCGATCCGAGCCTCGTAGCGGGCGACGGCTTCCGGACCGGTCACCAGGTCGGCATCCGTGTCCGGCCAGGCGTCGGGTTGCAGACGCACGAGCCAACCTGCCCCATAGGGATCGCGATTGGCCAGGAGCATATCGGCGGCGTAGCCCGCCTCGTTCGTCTCAACGACCGTCCCGGCCACGGGCGTCGGAAACGGCCCGGCCCACTTGGCCGTCTCGATGGTGGCCGCGCTCTGGCCTGCCTCCAGCCGGCGTCCGACCCGCTTGAACAGGATGTGCAGGAACTTGCCGGACCGTGACTGGGCTGGATCGGTCATGCCCATGGTCAGCAGGCCGTTCTCATCGGGGCGGATCCAGACGTCGCGTTCGACATCGTAGAGCAGGTCGGGACGGATCTCGCAACCGCGGTAGGCGTCGCCGTTCCCGACCAGGCCTTCAAGCACAGCTGATCCCCTCCGCCTCGAGGAAGGCACGATAGGCCTCGACGCCCGCCGGTCCGGTCACCAGCTCCGAGCGCTGGGCTGCCCAGTCACGAGCGCGCAGTTTGGCCACCCAGCCGGCCCCGTATGGATCCGAGTTGGCCAGGGTCGGGTCGGTGGCCAGCGCGGGATTGACTTCGATGACCTCGCCGTCAACGGGGGCGGGCACGGGACCCACCCACTTCCCGCTCTCCAGGGTGGCCAGGCTCTGGCCCCGCTCCAGGACGCGGCCGACCTTCTTGACCGTGATCGCGACAACCTTGGAGGCGAGGTGCTGGGCCACGTCGGTCACGCCGATCGTCAGCAGCCCGTCGCCCTCGTCGCGCGCCCAGACGTGCTTCTCCACCCAGTAGTGCAGATCCTCGGGGATCTGGCAGCCTCGAACTTCGCTCATCCGGTTCCTCCTGGTGTGCCTTCGTCGGGTGGGACCGGCGGCAGCCCGACCCGTTCGGCATGCGCTGCATGCAGGTGATAGAGCAGGAGATCGAAGGCGACGAGGGTGATCTCCCGGTGAAACTCCTGCAGGAAGTCGGGTTCGCGACCGCGTGGGTTGGCGACCCGCTCCAGGCCTTCCTCACAGAACGGACAGTCCAGTGCGAACTTCAGGGTACCCTTCTGCTCGTCGCGAAACATGCGCACGTTGTCGCCGTGGTCCGTGCCGAGGTGGGCGTGTGTCGCCATTCTCGTTCCAGGCAGCGCGCAATACGGGCAGATCATCTGGCCCCAGCCTCCGCCCGTTGCCCGATGTCCGCCACCAGCTGCAGCAGCGCCTCGCCCAGCGGTGCGAGCGAGACCCGATTGCTCTCCAACTCGCGCACCAGCAGACCGGCCGTCGCCAGGCCGCCGAGCTGGTCGCTGAGGGCCACCCGGTCTGTCGTGGTGGTAGTGGACAGCCCGGCCAGCGCCTCCAGCGGAAGCGCACCGTCGCGCAGCGCCTCGAGCAGGTGGAGCACCGCAGGGTCGCCCACCAACCGGAGGGCACGGCCCACGAACCAGGTCCAATCGATGCCGGATTCCGTGGCCATCGGAGTCGGCTGGCCGGTGGCCGAGCTGTCGCCGGATTTCCGGTCGACTCCGAGCGCCGCAGCCGCACCAGGCGCTGTACCCGGACCAGTCAGCGGCCGCTCGCTGAAGGCGAACGAGGCGAGCCGCTCCTCGGCTCGGCGCTGGGCCAGCACTCGGGAGCGGAGCGCAGCGGCGATCCGACCGAGTAGCTCGTCGGTCAGACCGGTGGAAGTCGCCGTTGCGGTTGGTTCGCCGGACGGCGATGTTCGCACCTCGGGCGCGTCCCTGGTCACGTTCATGCGCTCATGCCACCGACGCCAAGGAGGGTGACTTCGGTCGGCTCGATCGCCTCGGTCGCCGCCCGGGCGGCCAGTTCGGTCGCCTCGTCGGGCAGCTCGATCGCGTGCGCCACGAGCTCGATCAAGTCGCCGACGGCAAGTTGGCCGTCGAGCCCGGTCGCCTTGGCTGCCGCCGTGTACATCGTGAGGTCCTTGGGGCAGGCCGTGATGAAATCGGTCACCCGCTCCAGGCCGGCAGCCTCACGCATGCGTTGTTCGGATGGCCGCTCCTTGAGCCCGGAGTCGTCCATCCAGATCCGCCCGCCGCCGGCACCGCAGCAGAACGTGTTGGCCCCGTTACGCGGCATCTCGACCAACTCCGCGCCGATCGCCGCGAGAACCTCCCTGGGGGCCAGCGTCACGTCGTTATAGCGGGCGAGATAGCACGGATCGTGATAGGTCACCCGACGTGCCAGCGGACGCCGGGCCTCGAGATGCCCATCGGCGAACAGGGCGGCCAGCAGCTGGCTGTAGTGCCATACGGAATATTCGCCACCGAATTGGGGGTACTCGTTGCGCAAGGTGTTGAGCGTGTGCGGGTCGGTGGTCACGATGCGCCGGAACCGGGCCTTGGACAACTCCCCGATATTGTGCTCGGCCAGGATCTCGAACAGGCCCTCCTCCCCCACTCGTCGGACGTCGTTGCCGGCGTTTCGCTCGGACTCGTACAGGATCCCGAAGTCGAGCCCGGCCGCCTGGAAGACACGCGCTACCTGCCGGGTCGCCTGCTGGACGCGCAGATCGAAGGAGGCGAAGTCGCCCACGAACCACAGCCAGTCGACCTCTTCGCGCCGGGCATCGCGGACCGGGGTGGGCAGACCGTCGCTCCACTTGGCCCGGCCGCGCCCCGACTGGCCGAAGGAATTGCCCTGCTTGGCCAGGCTGGTCAGGGCGGTCTGCAGGCTCGCCGGGACCAGCCCCTGGTCGACCAGCGAGCGGCGCATGCCGACGATCGCCGGGACATGCTCGATGCCGACCGGGCAGGCCTCCACGCAGGCCAGGCAGGTCGTGCACGCCCACAACGTCTCCGCCTTGATGAGCCCGCCGGCGGCGAGACCGCCCGACCCGACCGGCCGTTCCGCGTCGCTGAACGTCGGCGCCCCGTTGCTGCCGCCGTGGTCCTGTGGGCCGTCGCCATAGGCTCGGTCCGATCGTCGCTCGGCGCCGGGGGCGAGCACGAACCACGAGGCATCGGCTTGCTGGCGCAGGTCGAGGATGAGATCGCGCGGCGAGAGCGGCGCCCCGGAGGCCACCGCCGGACAGGCCGCGTGGCAGCGCCCGCACTTCGTGCACGAGTCGAAGTCGAGCAGCTGCTTCCAGGTGAAGTCGGCCAGGTCGCGGATGCCCAGGTGTCCGTCGTCCTTGCCAGCCGGCGCGAGGGCGGCCAGGGCCCGCCGCGGTGCGGCGACCAGGACCGGCAGCTGCCGGCCGCCGGTCAGCGGTGAGCGCAGGGCGAGGTTGGCCCCATCGGCCAGCATGTGGATCGCCTTGGCGTACGGGATGTACGCCACGAACCCCAGCGCGGCGATGGCATGGAACCACCACAGGCCCAGGTGCAGTTCACTGGCCGCGACAGGCTGCAGGCCCAGTCCGGAGAACAGCCGCCCCGTCACATAGCCGACCGGCGAGAACACCTCGAACCAGGGGAACTGGTGGGCCACGATGCGGACCGCCTCGACGAGAAAGCCGGTCAGCCCAAGCAGGCCCAGCCAACCCAGGAAGACCCAGTCGCCGATCGCGTACGGTCGCCGATCGGTGGTGGCCGGGGCGATGTCCACCCGTCGGTAGTCCAGCTCCCGCTTGTGGAACAGGCCCCGCCGGAGCGCCATCGCCGCCAGTCCGATGAGCATGCCGAAGCCGAGGATGTCCAGAATGAACGAGTAGACGACATAGAACGGCCCCCAGAAGAAGTGGTACTGGGGCGCGATGACGCCGACGATGTCCGTGTCGATCGTGAGGATGACCGTCCCGATGAACAGGACGATGAAGCCCCACATGATCGTGGCGTGAAAGACACCGGCATACGTGTCCCGCTTGCGCACGGTCTCGTTGGTGGCCGTCGCACGGACGCCCCGGACCGCTCTGCCGATGAACGACGGCAGCGACCCGAAGCGATCCTCGCGGCGCCCACGCAGGTACTTGCGCATCCGGAGCAGGATCCCGACCGTGAAGATGGCCGTGGCCAGCGCCGCGAGCACATAGAACAACAGCTCGCCCTGTGGCCCCAGACCCTCGAAGACCTGGCGGGTGACGGAACGGTCGAACATACCGTCGGCTGCCGTATTCAGCCGGTCATGCGCTTGGTGAGGGCCGGCACTACGTCGAGCAGGTCCGCGACCGCCCCGTAGTGGGCCACCCCGAAGATCGGCGCCCGGGCGTCCGTGTTGATGGCGATGATGAGATCCGCGCCGCGCATCCCCTCGAGGTGTTCCGGCGCGCCGCTGATGCCCAGGGCCAGGTACAGCCTGGGCTTGACCCGCAGCCCGGACTTGCCGACCTGGCGTGTCCTGGGCAACCAGCCCGCGTCGGCGATGGGGCGGGACGAAGAGACCGCACCGCCGAGCGCAGCGGCCAGCTCCTCGACGATCGCGATGTTGTCTGCCTCACCGATGCCCCGGCCGACCGACACGAGGACGGATTCCCGGGTGATGTCGACATCGCCGGCTTCGGGTCGCAGGAGCCGGCGGAAGCGGATCCGCCCGTCCAGCGCGCCGACCGTGACGCGTTCCACGATCGGACTGCCGGCCAGGTGGCCGGCCTCGGCCGGAAACGCCCCGGCCACGAT
>JANMQO010000095.1:0-2349 GCA_031370565.1 Chloroflexota bacterium | reverse complement strand
AGCTTGAGCGCGGCGACCGCCGGACCGTTCGGGTCGGCGCCGCCGCGGATCGCCTCGCCGACCGACCTGGAGACTTGATTGCGCTCGGCCTTGAGGCGGTCGCCCTCGGCCAGCAGCTCGCGGCGGCGGACATCGGCGGCGATCGCCGCGTCGACCAAGGATGGATCCTCGCCCTTGTCGATGGCCCCTTGCCGGACGACCGGCGCATCATCGCGGAGTCGTTGCAGGCCGACGCTCATGCCGATACCTCCGTGGTCACAGTGCCGCCTCGCGCAGCCGGGCCAGCACGAACGACGATTCGAGGCTGGCCAGGAGCCAGCCGGCTCGTGGTCCGTTCGACCGGCCGAGGAACGCCAGGTAGAGCGCCGCGAACGCCCGGCCGTTCGGCAGGCCTTGCGCAGCAGCAACGGAGAAGATGCGCGCCTGCCAGGCGTCACCGCCGACCGGAACGAGCGCCTGGACCGCGACGGCCATCGTTGGGCTGTCGGGCGCGCCGGCTGCGGCAGCCGTCGTGGGGGCCTCGAGTGCGGCGGCGAGGGCGGCCAGGTAGCTGCGCTGATCCGGCTCGAGCGCGGCGGCCTCGACCGGAAGCGCCTCGCGCCGGACGGCGAGTCGGGCACGCTCAGGGGCGTAGGACTCCAGCCAGGCGGTGGCGGCATGCCTTCGCTCGGCCAGAATCGCCTGCTCGCGCTCGGTCAGCGGGCCGCCCTTCTCCGCCTCGACCCGGGCCGCCACATCGACGCCCGGGATCTGGACAAGCAGGGCCAGGTGGGCGAAGGCCGGCCGGAAGGTCGTTGCCGCGGTCGCGACGTCCGCAGCCGGATCGAGCAACGCGTAGCGGAAGATCGAGTCGAAGCCGGCCGGCAGCTCACCTTTGACTTCGCGGCCGGCCGTCGCATCCGCCAGCTTGTCGAACTCGTCGAACAGGCGCGGGATCGCGTCGGTCCCGTCCGGATCGAACTCGATCGCGGTCTGTGGCCGGGACCGCAGGAAGAGCAGCCGGAGCTGCTCCGGCGGGACGACTTCTGCGATCGTGTGGGCGGCCGCCCCGCGCCCCTTTGAGGTCGACATCTTGTGGCCGCCGATGTTGAGGAACTCGTACGGCACGTTGAGTGGGGGCTCGCGCTCGAACACCTCGCGGGCGATCCCGTCGGCCCGGTCGCGCGAGCCACCGGCGGTCGCCAGGTCCTTGCCGCACGGCTCGATCGTCACGCCGTAGATTCCCCACTGGGCGGCCCATTCCAGGTTCCAGCCGAGCTTGGCCCGACCGCCGAACGGGCTGCTCCAGCCAGCCTGCCCGCAGCCGCGCGCCCAGCTGACCAGGCCCGGGCGGCACTCGTAGAAGACCCGCTCACCGTCCCACTTCGTGACGATGGTCGTGCCGACCTTGCCACACGTCTCGCACACGACCTGGATCGGGTGCCAGTCATCCGGATGCCGGACGTTGGCCACCCGCCGGTAGATCTCACGCACCCGGTCCGCGCGGTCCAGGGCGAGCCGGACGTACGGGTCGACCGCTCCCGAAGCGTACACCTCGCTCATCCAGTAGTAGCGATCCGGCCGGATGCCGAGGCCCGCGAACACGTCGATGAAGACCTGGGCGTGGTGGCGTGCATACGAGGCGTGACAATCCCCGGCCTGGTCCGGAACGTGCGCGAGCGGACGGCCCATCTCGGCCTCGACCGCATCCGGCGTGAGCAGGGCCTGGGCATCCATCGGGTCCAGGTCGTCCACCCCGTAGAGCAGCGTCGTGTCGAGGCCGCGGGCGCGCAGGGCACGGGCGATCGTGTCCAGGATGACCGGGCCACGCAGGCTGCCGACGTGGACGGTCCCCGACGGCGTCTTGCTGTCGTTGACGACCTGCGGGCCGCTGACTGCTGCGGCGAGTTCGTCGGCCCAGTCCATCGGGTCCTCGTCTCCGGCGCGGCGGCCGGGTCAGCGGATGCTGACGATCGTGTAGCTGAAGTCTCCGGCCGGCACATGGACGGCGACCTTGTCGCCCTTCTTGCGGCCGAGCAGGGCGCGGCCCACGGGCGACTCGTTCGAGATCCGGCCCTCGCGTGGGCTGGCCTCTGTCGAGCCGACGATGGTGAATGTCTCCGCGCCGTCACCACTCTCGACGCTCACCGTCGAACCGATCTGGACGTGCTCGGTCGAATGGTGTTCGTCGATGATCGTGGCGTTCTTGATGAGCACCTCGAGGGTCTGGATCCGGCCCTCGACGAACGCCTGCTCGTTCTTGGCGTCCTCGTACTCGGCGTTCTCCGAGAGATCGCCGTGCTCCTTGGCGTCATGGATCCGGGTGGCGACTTCGGCACGCCGCACGTTGACCATCGACTCAAGCTCCTG
>JANMQO010000315.1:0-6904 GCA_031370565.1 Chloroflexota bacterium | reverse complement strand
TCGGTCAGCAGGTCGCTCACGACGGTCTCCACGCCGGCCTCGGCGGCCAGCGTCTGGGCGAGCTTGGGACTGAACTGCGCCTCGCTGAAGATAGCCCGTACGCCGGCCGATTTGATCGTGCTGACGAGCGTGGCCAGGTCGGCGGCGCTCGGCTCCTGGCCGACGTTGGCCACGATCACGCCGATCACCTGGAAGCCGAAATGGCGAGCGAAGTAGGGAAAGGCATCGTGCGCGGTGACCAACGTGCGATTGGCCGCCGGGATCGTGGCGACCCTGGCCAGGAGCTCGGCGTCGAGGTCTGCGAGTTGCTTGGTGTAGGCTGCCGCGCCCGCCCGGATGGTCGGTGCGCAGGCCGGCGCGAGCCTCTCCAGCTTGGTCTCGATGGCCGGGACGTAGTAGGTCCGGACAAGCGCCGGATCGAGCCAGAAGTGCGGGTTCGGCCGGCCGCTCACGTCGATCGTCGGGATGCCATCGCCCAGCACGAGCCGAGGCGCGCTGCTGCTGTTGGCGGCGAGCAGCTTGTCCAGGAAGTTGTCCAGACCGACCCCGTTGCTGACGATGAGTTGGGCGTCGGCGATGCGGCGGGCGTCGTCCGGCCTGGGCTCGTAGTCCTCCGGGCCGACGCCCGGCGGGACGATCGAATCCACGCTGACGCAGGAGCCACCCACGTTGCGCACGATGTCGGCGAAGATCGTGGTCGTCGCGATGACCCGGATCGGGGCGCCGGCCAACGATCCCGACGAGGCACCGGACGGACCGGTCGATCCACAGGCAGCGACGACCAGCGCGACGGCCAGGCCGGCCAGCGCTCCGGGCAGACGTCCGGCAGGACCGCGGCGCAGACGTTCGGCCGCGCCAGGCGTCCGCGTCATCGAGCCTCCTCCAGTGACGTCCGAGCGGCCGCGTCGGTGGCGCAGTCGGGGCACAGTCCGAACAGCTCCAGGCGGTGGGTGTCGATCCGGAATCCGGTCCGCCGCGCGACCTCGGTGGTGACCGCGTTGAGACCCGCGTCATCCACGTCGGCCGTCCGACCGCAGTTCGAGCAGACCACGTGGTGGTGGTGCACACGCTCGCAGGCGACGTAGGCATGGTCACCACTGGGCAGGTCCAGCCGCTCGATGACGCCCAGCTCGGCGAACATGTCCAGCGCCCGGAAGATGGTGGCCCGGCCAAGGCCCCGATGTTGCACCCTCGCTGCCGCCACCAGATCCGCGGCCGTGAAGTGGCCGGCCCGCTCGGCGATCAGGCTGGCGACCGTCAGACGTGCATCGGTCGCCCGGTAGTCAGAGGCGCCGAGTGCCGCGACGAGCGGTAGATCTGTGCTGTCCATGGCTCAGATGATACCGAGTATCAGTGCGCTTGTCGAGACTGAGTCTCAACCGGGCCGAACCGAGGCGGTGCACGAGCCGAATGGCACCTGTTCCGTCGACCATCGGCCCGTCAGGACCGGCGGCAACGTGCGCTACGCTCGTGGTCGTGGGCTCTGACGGCAGCCTGCGCGGTCAGCGGCTTGTCGAGCCCGTCACCTCCAGGCCATGCTCTCCGAGGAGTTGCCTCGTGTCCCCTCAGCGACCAGACCCGTCCCGCCGAAGCGGATCCCCCCAGCGCGCTGTCGCGCCGACCACCCGGCGAGAACGGCGCGACGCACAGCGCGCGGACGATGCCGGGCGACGACCGCGCCCCGCGAGCCACAGGCCCCCAGCCTGGCGATCGCCGATCGTGCTGCTCTCGGGGCTCGCTGTCCTCCTCGCGGTTGGCGTCATCGTCGCGCTCAACCTGAAGCAGACGTCGGCGGGCGGGCCGGCCGGCTCGGCTGGCTCTGTCGGACCCCTGCCGCTCGGGTTGGTCCGGCCCGCGACGGAGATTCGGGCGACCGCGCCGCGGACCGGCCGGACGTTGGGCTCGCCCGCGGCGAAGGTGGTATTGAACGAGTGGGAGGACTTCCAGTGCCCGGCCTGCAGCTTCTACTCGACCACCATCGAACCGGAGATCATCAGTCGGTTCGTGCAACCCGGCGGGCTGCGCATCGCCTTCCATGATTTCGCCTTCCTCGGCCGTGAGTCCACCGATGCGGCCGTCGCCGCCCGTTGCGCCGACGGCCAGGGGAAGTTCTGGGACTACCACCAGTGGCTGTACGCGAACCAGCAGGGCGAGAACCAGGGCTGGTTCTCGAGGGAACGGCTGGCCGCCATCGCCGACCAGGTTGGCCTTGACCGGACCACCTGGGACGCCTGCGTGGCCGATGGCTCGCAGGTTGCGGTGGTTGCCGCCGAGAAGGCCGCGGGTACGGCCGCGGGCGTGTCCGGGACGCCGACGCTCATCATCGACGGCCGTATCCTGGCGTTCAAGACGCCCGCCGAGCTCCTGCAACAGATCCAGGCGGCGATCGATGCCGCAGGCGGGCTGCCGTCGGCCGTGCCTGCAGCCTCGGGTTCGAGCGCGCCCGCCGGTTCGAGCGTGCCGTGACGTCGAGCGGGCCCGCCGGGTCGAGTGCGCCATGACGTCGAGCGTGCCACCGCGGTCGAGCATGCCATCGCGGTCGAGGATGCCATCGCGGTCGAGTGGGCCACCGCGGTCGAGCGCGCCGTGACGCCGCGCTGGATGGGGCTCGGCGCGGCGCTGCTGGCCGCGGTCGGGCTCGCCATCTCGCTCTACCTGACCGCCGTCAAGCTGTCCGGCGGCTTGCCGGTCTGCGGCCCGTTGCGCGGCTGCGAAACGGTGGCCCTGAGCGAATACAGTTCGATCGGGGGCGTCCCGGTGGCCGTCCTGGGGGCTGGCCTGTCCGCGCTCATCCTCCTGCTCGCGCTGCGCTGGTGGCGGGTCGGCGACCGGCGCGCGCTCCTGGCGATGTATGGCCTGGAGCTCTTTGCCCTGCTGTTCGTGGGCTACCTCACCTATCTGGAGCTGTTCGTCATCAGGGCCGTGTGCATCTGGTGCGTCGGCTACGCGGCCACCATCGTCGCCGGCTGGATCCTGGCGGCGCTGGCTGTGCGCGCCAGTGGCGCGGCTGACGACGGCGGCGATGCGCGCGCCTGACAGCCCCACATCGGCGAGGGCCCGACAAGCACAGGCAGGCCGGCGAGCCGCTCCTCGACACGCTCGTGCCGCTCGCCTTCGGTTCGGCCAGACTCCCGACTGATGGGTGGGCCGGGCACGGCCGCACCTGGGTATGAAGAAACGGGCCATTCAGCCCTACCTGAAGCCGTTCGTGGGCGCCCATGCTTTCTCGATAGCCGGTCCGCACGGACCGGACGCCGCGCATCGCGCGGAGGTGTGGGATGACCCGCGTTCTCGTCGTCCATCACGACCTCGACCTGGCGGACCAGGAGGCCGAATCCCTCCGTCGATTCGGCTATGAGGTGATCGAATGCGGCGGACCGATCCGGAACCAGTGCCCCATCCTCGCCGGACGTCCGTGTGACCTCATCGAGCGTTCCGACGTCCTCATCTACGACGTCTGGGCGAGCGGCGACGCGGAAGGAGCTCGGACGCTGATCCAGAACATCCGCGAGATACATCCGCACACGCCAGTCGTCCTGACGTCACCCGGGCTCGAGCTGAGTTGGGAGGAGAACACCGGTTGCCACGCGGTGATCACGCTACTCGGCCAGCCGACCGGTGCGCGACTCCACGAGGCGATCCAGGCCGCTCTGGCGACTGTCACTGCGGCTGAAACCTGACGCTCGGCGGTCGCCTGCGGCGGATCGGCCACGGTCGGTCGGACGCCGGGTACGCCGCTGAAAGGAGACCCAGGCGACCCATGAAGGTCCTCATCGTCCTCAACGATCCGCCCTACGGCACCGAGCGCTCGTACAACGGGTTGCGTCTGGCGCTGTCGCTCGCCAAGACCGAGGGAACCGAGCTGCGCGTCTTCCTCATGGCCGACGCTGTGGCCTGTGCGAAGCCCGGGCAGAAGACGCCGGAGGGCTACTACAACCTCGAGCGCATGCTGCGCGGGCTCGCCACCAAGGAGGTCCCGGTCGGGGCCTGCGGGACCTGCATGGACGCGCGGGGCCTGATCGATGCGGACCTGCTGGCGGGCGCCCACCGCTCGTCGATGGCCGAGCTTACGGCATGGACCCTCTGGGCTGACAAGGTGGTGACGTTCTGATGGCCGGCCGAACTGTCCTGGTGCTCGGTGGTGGCGTGGGCGGCCTGGTGACCGCCAACGAGCTGCGGCGCCGGCTCGATCCGCACGACCGGGTCGTGCTGGTCGAGCGCGAAGCACGCCATCTCTTCCAGCCGTCCCTGCTCTGGCTCATGGTCGGCCGACGGCACCGCGAGCAGATCGAGCGACCACTTCGGTCGCTGCTGGCGCGCGGAGTCGAGCTCGTGCAGGCCGAGGTCCGCGCAGTCGATCCGCAGGCACGGCAGGTCGAGACGTCGGCCGGCGTCCTGTCCGCCGACGCACTCGTGCTGGCCCTCGGCGCCGAGCTCGCTCCCGACGCCGCGGTCGGCTACCGGGATGCCGCGCTGAACTTCTTCTCCCCCGAGGGGGCCGCCGCGTGCGCCCGGGCGCTCGAGTCGTTCCGCGGCGGTCGGGTGGTGGTGGCGGTGAGCGCCCTCCCGTACAAATGCCCGGCCGCGCCCTACGAGGCGGCGCTCCTGCTCGACGACGAGCTGCGCCGGCGGGGCCTGCGTGAGGCGAGCCAGATCGACCTCTTCAGCCCGGAACCACAGCCGATGCCCGTGGCGGGCCCGGCGATGGGCGTCGCCGTCGTCGGTCTCCTCGAGGCCAAAGGGATCCGCTTCCACCCGAAGAGCCCGATCGAGCGCTTCGAACCGGCGACGGCCGAGCTGGTGCTCGCCGCTGGGACGCGCGCCGGGTACGACCTGCTGGCGGCCGTGCCACCCCACCGTGCGCCTGGCGCGGTGCGTGACTCCGGCCTGGTCAACGAGGCGGGCTGGATCCCGGTCGAACGAAGCACACTGCAGACTGCCCACGAACGCGTCTACGCGATCGGGGACGTGACGACGATCACGCTGGCCAACGGCAAGCCCCTGCCCAGGGCGGGGGTCTTCGCGCACGCCCAGGCACTCGTCGTCGCCCGGGAGATCGCCGCGGCCTTCGCCGGCCGGTCGGCGCCATCGGGGTTCGACGGCCTGGGCTTCTGCTGGGTGGAGGCGGGCGCTGGGCGGGCGGCCTTCGCGGTCGGCGACTTCTACGCGGAGCCCGATCCGGCGCTCGACCTGCGGCAGCCGGGGCGAGTCTGGCACGCCGGCAAGGTGCTCTTTGAACGCTCCTGGATCGGGAACCCGCTGGAACGTCGCCTCGCCCGGGCTGGCCTCATCGCCGGTGGCCGGCTGGCCGGGTTCCGGGTGACCCTGTGACGGGCGGCGACCGACCTTGATCGAATCTTGACCCGGTCCGGCATCCCGGCTTGAGGTGGCCCGTTCAGGCTCAGCCACATCGGGCCAAGGGCCTGCGACCAACGACACAAGAAGAGGGTGCGTGATGATGGGCTATGGCTTTGACGGCGGTGCGGTCGGCTGGATCTGGATGCTCGGCGGCCTGCTCATGATGGTCGGCTTCGTGGTCCTGATCGTGTGGGCCATCGGCGCCGCGAGCCGTGGCAACACGGATAGGGACCCTGCGCGACCGACGGCGCTCGACATCCTGCGTGAGCGGTACGCTCGCGGAGAGATCACCCAGCAGGAGTTCGAACAAGCCAGGAAGACGCTGGGGTACTGATCATGACCAACCGTCGCCTCCCCCTGCTGGGGGTTGCCTTCGTTGCCGCCGGGGTCGTGCTCCTCGCGCTCGGCAGCGCGCTCGGCCCGAGACTCGGCTCGCTGCCGGGCCAGCTTGCCCCGTGGAATGTCGGCCCGGCCCCTGATCCAGCCGCGCCGGGCTTTGTCGCGGGCACGACCTCCGCGCCGCGCGTCGTGCGCGTCGTGGCGAGCAGTGCGCTGCGCTTCTCCCCTGACGTCGTGACCGTCAAGCAAGGCGAGACGATCACGTTCGAGATCACGACGGTGGGCATGAGCGTCCACGAGTTCATGGTCGGTCCGGCGGCCGACGTTGCGGCCGACACGTCCGGCACCCCCGAGATCGCCGACATCGCGATGATGCAGACGAAGTCGCTGACGTACACGTTCAGCGGCTCCGGCCCGTTCGCGTTCGCCTGTCACGCCCCCGGTCACTACGAGGCCGGAATGCAGGGGACGATCGTCGTCGTGCCCTGAGGGTGTCGTTCCAGGCGTCGATCATGCAGGCTGACCGAAAGTGGTGCGGCCAGGCACCGGCGACCGGCGTGGGACCCACTGGGCGAACGATTCCCGATGCGCAGCCGTCGGTGGCCGGAACCTGCCGCATCTCGCGGTGTCGCTATCCTGCTACACGTTGACCCATCGCGACGGGTCGCCACAAACGACGAGCGAGGAGGCGCACATGCGATCACGACGGGTGCTGACGTTGGGTGCCGGCGGGCTGCTCGTGGGGGCACTCCTGCTCCCCGCGGCGGCCGCTGCCGGGAGCCCGGCTGACCGGTTCCGGATGACTGTCACGAACCCCTGGGAGAACGGCGGCGACAACCCCGACACGATGCCATCGGCCTTCACGTCTCTGTGTCGGACGAGCGGACTCTTCTCGACGGGCAACCCGTATGCCGCGACGACCAATGTCGACGCGATCGTTGGCGATGCGCTCAACAACTCTAGGAGTGGGTCGAACAGGGGCTGCGTCGCCCCGCAGAACGAGACAACAGTCGCGGTCAACCCGCTCCATCCGCTCAACCTCGTCGCCGGCACGAACGACTACCGGGTCTGCTGCGACCTCCAGGGGTTCAATGACGGGACGGGCTGGGCGTACGCGAGTTTCGACGGCGGCGCGACATGGACCAACGTCCAGCTTCCGGGCCTGACGGTGGAGACCGGCGGCCAGGGCATCTTCAAGCGCTTCGAT
>JANMQO010000048.1:0-2167 GCA_031370565.1 Chloroflexota bacterium | reverse complement strand
TACGATTCGGTCGCCGGGGCCCTGGAGTTGGCCGAGGGTTGCGCCGTCGTGACCTACGAACTGGAGCACCTCGGCGCGGCGCTCGTCCGGGCCATCGACGAACTCGGGATCCCCGTCCGACCCGGACTCCTGGCGCTGACGACGACCCAGGACCGACTGTCCGAGCGCCGCTTTCTGGCCGGGATCGGCGCCCCGGTCGCAGCCTGGCGCGAGGTGCGGACGCGGGTCGACCTCGAGGCCGGCGCCGGCGAGCTTGCGATCGGGGTCGAGGGGTCCGCGCCTGCGTTCGACTCCGCGTCCCAGGCCGCGTCCGGCCTTGGCGCCACCGTGCTCAGCGGTCCACTCCGACTCAAGGCGGCGATCGGCGGGTACGACGGCCGCGGCCAGGTTCGAATCGCCGATCCTGCCGATCCGGCCGAGCTCGAGGCGGCCTGGCTGGCCATGGCCCCGGCGGCCGCGCAGGCTGGCCTCCTGCTCGAGCGCGAGCTTGATTTCGAGGCCGAGCTCTCGGTCGTCTGTGCTCGGGATGTGGACGGCCGGGTGCTGGCCTACCCCGTGGCCCGAAACGTGCACGACGCGGGCATCCTCATCGAGTCCGTGGCCCCGGCGCCGATCAAGCCCGTCCTCGCCCGCGAGGCGCAGCGACTGGCCGAGTCAATCGCGACCGAGCTGGCGGTCGTGGGCGTCGTGACGGTCGAGCTGTTCCTGCTGCGCGACGGCAGCCTGGCGGTCAACGAGCTCGCGCCGCGGGTCCACAACAGCGGTCATTGGACGATCGAGGGGGCCGCAACGAGCCAGTTCGAGCAGCACATCCGGGCCATCTGCGGCCTGCCCCTGGGCGATGTGCTGGCCCACGGTCCCACGGCCATGGTCAACCTGCTCGGGCACGGGCCAGTTCGTGACGCCCGGCTGCTCGGCGTGCGTGACGCGTTGGCGGATCCGCTCGCTCACCTCCACGTCTATGACAAGCGCCAGGTCTTCGAGCGCCGCAAGATGGGCCACCTGACGGTCGCCGGTGCCGCCACGGCCGACGAGGCGCTGGCCCGGGCTCGCGCGGCGTGCGCCATGCTCTCCTGGGAGGCATAGCCGGACGGGCTTCCCTGGGCCGAGGTTCGGGTCGTCGAGCCCGCACCTCCGTTCTCGAAGACTGGCGCCGCGCAACCGTGCCCTATGCTCCTTTGCGCCGGTGCTCGGGAACAGCGCATCGGCTCCCAGACGCAGAGTGGAGTCCAGGCAGATGAGTCAAGACCATCAGAGCGAGAGCGGTCGCGACCGGACCGAACGACGCGAACACGACCGCAAGGCACGTGGATACAACGAGACGACGGGGAACCCTCTGCATCTCTCGACCAGCACGAGGGCAATCGGCGTCGTGATCGTCGGCGTCGTGATCGTCGGGGTGACGGCCCTGTTCGTGGGCGGCATCATCCACTGGTAGGTTGCAGGGACGGGGTCGTCTCCGCCGCCGCCCGCATCGGGCGTTCAGCCGAGGGCGCGCCGATGGGGCAGAATCCGAAGTCAGCGCACCCAGCCACCCGCACCCAGCCGCCGCACCCCAGGAGAGCCCGCCCATGTTGACCCCCGCGCACCGCGTAACCGTCATCCCGGGCGACGGTGTTGGGCCGGAAGTCGTCCGCTCGGCGATGCGGATCATCGCGGCGGAGGGCGTCCGGATCGACTGGGAGGAGGCGGAGGCCGGTGCCGAGGTCTTCCGGCGCGGCGACACGAGCGGCGTCCCGCAGGCCACCCGCGACTCGATCGAGCGGACCCGGGTGGTGCTCAAGGGCCCGCTCGAAACGCCAGTCGGGTTCGGCGAGAAGAGCGCCAACGTCACCCTGCGCAAGCTGTTCGAGACGTACGCCAACGTCCGGCCGGCGCGCGAGCTGCCGGGCGTCCCGACCCGCTACGCCGGCGAAGGCATCGACTTGATCATCGTGCGCGAGAACGTCGAGGACCTGTACGCGGGCATCGAGCACATGCAGACGCCCGATGTCGCCCAGTGCCTCAAGATCATCAGCCGGAAGGGCTCGGAGAAAGTCATCCGCTACGCCTTCGAGCTGGCCCGCCGCGAAGGTCGCCGGAAGGTCACCTGCGCGACCAAGGCCAACATCATGAAGCTCACCGAGGGCTTGTTCAAGCGAGTCTTCGAGGAGCTCAGCGGCGAGTA
>JANMQO010000047.1:0-1579 GCA_031370565.1 Chloroflexota bacterium | reverse complement strand
GGGGATGTCGGGCCAGTGGGCCGGACCGCCGCGCAGTGCCGCGGTCGCCCGTCCGACGGACCGGCGCCGAAACTTCCAGGGCCAGGCGGCATCCTGCCAGCGCCGCCGGAACGCCTGGGGGACCGGTACCCGCACGATCTCGAAGCCGTCCACCAGTTCGCGCTCGACCGCGTTCGCGTCCGGGGCGGTGGCGGTGGCGGTGGCGGTGGCGGTGGCCATGAGCGTGACGGCGTGGCCCGCCGTCGCCAGCGTGGCCGCCTCACGGCGCACCCGGGAGTCGAGCGTCGCGTCGTTGAACACGTACATGACGACCCTGCCGTGGCGATCGGAGGACGGTGTCGGGTCGCTCATGGCGCCTCCGCGCCGCTGTGGCCCGCCGCCGTTCCGCTGTCGCCGGGTTGCGCGGCGCTGGCCAGGACGACCCCGCGGTACGCCTCGGCCGCGGCCGGCCAGCTGTAGCGGAGCTCCGTGGTCAAGCGGATCCGAGCCCGCCAGTCGGGGTCGGCGGCAAGGCGTTCGAGGGCGGAGGCGATGGCGAGGGCGAGGTCCGGCGCACTGGCCGAGGCGGCGATGACCCCCAGATCGTCGCTCGTCACGATCCCGGCCATGTAGGTCAGCTGGGCCGGCACGACGACCGGTGTGCCAGCCGCGAGGGCCTCCCAGAACTTGTTCGGACTGGACAGGCGCTGGTTGATCGAGACGGGCGGCAATGGCACCAAGGCGACGTCCGCGGCAGCCGTCCACTGGAGCAACTCGTCCGGATGGCGGGCGGGCAGCGTGAAATGGCGACCGTGGAACCGGGGCTCGTGGTCCCGGGCACGCTCGGACTCGAAGCCCCGGCCGAAGCCGAGCAGGACGAGGGCGGCATCCGGCACAGCAAGCACAGCCTCGGCGGCCTCGTCGAGCCCGAGGCGCGGGCCGAGCCTGCCCTGGAACAGCACGATCCGGGTACCGGGCGGCAGGCCCAGCTCACGGCGGATGAGGTCGCGGCCGACCTTGCTGGTGCCCCGGTCGGCAGCCACGGCCGCAGCGTTGGGGGCGTCGACAGCCGGGGCACGACCGGGGGCGGCTTCGGGCCCACCGTCGGACCACGGATCCGGGAAGTTCGGCACGGGCACCGGTCGGCGCCCCCAGCGCAGGGCGAGCCGGTCCGCCAGTGGCTCGTTCACGGTGAGCAGGCCATCTGCCGCCCGAGCCCAGCGCGTCTCCCGCCGGGCATGCCAGGTCCGCAACAGGCGGGGCATGTCCAGCACGTTGTTCGACTCGAAGACATCGTCGATGGCATCGTAGAGCACGGCAGCGCGGCGGCCGGACGGCCCGATCGGGGTCCGCCGACGAGCCCGCAGGGCGGCCGCCACCGTCAGGCTGCCGCAGGCGTGATAGAGGTCGGCCGGTGGCAGATCGCGGGCAAGGGTCGCCCACCAGCCACGAACGGTGTGCGGCCACCACAGCCAGCGCCGGAGCGAGACGAAGAGACCGACGATCCGACGGCCGAACCGACGAACGACCCGGGCGACGGCCGAGCCGGTCGGCCCACCCGCGACGGACGACGCCGCTCCGCTCCCCGCTCCAGCCGAAT
>JANMQO010000031.1:0-1742 GCA_031370565.1 Chloroflexota bacterium | reverse complement strand
ACCCCCACCCGGTTGACGAACACGACGAAGCTGGTGGTCAGCTGGGCGTAGGTGCGCATGAGCGTGCGCCAGGACGTCGCCGTGCCCAGTCCGACCTCGTTCGTGGCGGCCAGGTCGCGTCCCGGCGAGGAGGACACGTTGACCAGGATCTGGGCGCCGTCGAGGGCCAGGACCTGGGGCACGGACAGGTGCCAGAAGTCTTCGCAGATGGCCATCCCGACGGCCGGACCAAGCCGCGACGGCGTCGCCCGAAGCTGGTCGCCCGGGGCAAAGAAGCGGCGCTCGTCGAACAGACCGTAGGTCGGCAGGAAGAGCTTGCGGTGGACGTGCACGAGCCGACCGTCTTCGAGCAGGGCGGCCGCAATGAACAGGCGATGGTCGGCCGATTCCTCGACGAACGACACAACGGCGGACATTCCGCCGGTCGCAGCCGCCAGCGCGAGCAGGCGCGGATCGTCGAGCCGCATGGCAACATCGCCGGCCAGGTCCTGGAGCTGATAGCCGGTCAGGCCGAGCTCCGGAAAGACGACCAGATCCGCACCGCCAGCCCGGGCTTCTCCGAGCAGGTCGTGGTGGCGCGCCAGGTTCTCCTCCAGCAGGCCGAGGCCGGGAGCAATCTGGGCGAGTGCGATGCGACGGGTCTGCACGGGCCGAGTCTAGCCCGTCTGGTCGGCCGGACGCGACGGTCTCAGGGTCTGTGAACGAAACATCCCGTTCGGAATAGCACGTTTGTATCGTGCGTCAGGCCGGCTGATCGTCAGGCGTCCAGGCGGCCCGCTCGTAGGTGACCGTCAACGACGCACTCCCGCGCAGCAGGTCGGCTCCGATCGGACCGAATGCGAACAGCCGCTGGAGGAAGCCGGCTCGCTCGCGCGACCAGATCCTGCTCTTGACGACGTAGCCATCACGGAGCATCAGGCCGGCGTCCGCGTCCGCTTCGGCCTCGACGACACTCTCTCGATTGTCTCGGAACGTACGAACAATGGGCGCTTCCGCGGTCATCGTCACATCATCCTCTGCATTGACGAGCTGAGCGTGTCTTTCGCCATTTTGCGTTCGAATTGCATGCCCAGGCTCTCAGACTGCCGCACCGGGCGCAGACGGCGCCGATGACTCGGCCGTCGCCGCGCCCATCGGCGTCGCCGGCGGGACCACCGGCTCCGCGCTGGCCATCGGTCGACCGACGGCCTGCAGCTGCTGCGCGGACCCGTCCACCTCTTCGGCGAAGTGGCAGGCCACCTCGTGGCCGGTCGCCAGCGTCCGCAGGGCCGGATCCTCAGTCGTGCAGCGCTCCGGGTTGCCCAGTCGGTCGCGCAACCAGCAGCGCGTATGAAACCGGCAGCCCGACGGCGGCGCGACGGGCGAAGGCACGTCCCCGGTCAGGATGATCCGGCGCCGGTGGGCCTCGACGACCGGGTCCGGGATCGGCACGGCCGACAGCAGGGCGACGGAATACGGGTGGAGCGGTCTCGTGTTGAGGTCCCGCGAGCTGGTCAGCTCGACGATCCGACCGAGGTACATGACCGCGATCCGGTCGCTGATATGGCGGACCACGGACAGGTCATGGGCAATGAACAGGTAGGTCAGCCCGAACTCGGTCTGCAGCCGCTGGAGCAGGTTGATGATCTGGGCCTGGATCGACACGTCGAGGGCGCTGATCGGCTCGTCGGCGATGATCAGGTCCGGGTTGAGGGCAAGGGCCCGGGCCACCCCGATCCGCTGGCGCTGGCCGCCCGAAAACT
>JANMQO010000347.1:0-3316 GCA_031370565.1 Chloroflexota bacterium | reverse complement strand
GGCGCCCAGAGCGGTGTCGGCGTGACGAGCCGCTCCCGATCCGCGGCATGGACCGCGATCTGGGCGCCGGTGTGCTCGGCGACTGCCGCGTTGTCGCCGATGTGATCCCAGTGGCCATGCGTGGAGACGATGAGCTTGAGCGTCCAGCCGCGCTCGCGCAGCTCGTCGCTGATCCAGGCCAGCGATGGGATGGCGGTATCGATGGCGATCGCTTCTCGGCTGCGCTCATCCGCCACGATGTGCACGTTCGTGGCGATCGGACCGATCACCCGGCTGATCAGTTCCATGGCCGTGCTCCGATGCGACGAGGCGAGCCGAGTTGCCAGGGGGCCGGGTCCGTCACCCTTCGAGCTTGGCCTTCATGCAGGCGAAGGTCTGGGCAATCATCTTGTTCGCGGTGCCCTCGATGAGCCGCGCTCCGAGGCTGGCGAGCGTGCCGGAGATGGCCACCTCGGCATCCCAGGCCATCACCGTCGTCCCGATGCTGCCGTCAGACAGCCGCATGGTCGCCGTCGCGTCGACGGCACTGCCGGGTGCCTGACCACGGGCCTTCACCTCGGCGACCTCCTGGGCAGTGACGACCGCCATCTCGCCGTCCACCACGAACTTCGCGCTGATGAACCCGATCCCGACCTTCGCCCGCGCCTTGAAGTGGGTCGCATCGATGAGCTCGATCGACTCCACGCCGGGACCGCACGCTCCGACCCGGTTCGGGTCGGTCACATACGCCCAAACCTGGTCACGCGGCGCGGCGATCTGGACGGTGCCCTGGAAGTGCATCCTCATCCTCCCCCGACGCGTTCCGTCGGTCGACCCGGGCGACGCCGGCACCGTCGGTCGACCCGCGCCGCGAGCATAGAACTGGCCGGAATCCTCGTCAACGTGGTGTCCAGCTGACGACGCCCACTGCCGAGGCCGGCACGGTCAGGGACCAACGACCATCGGCCTGCGTCGCGGACGCCGCGACGAGCTCGCCGAGACGCATATCGACGATGCTGCCCGGGGCCACCCATAGCTGGCGACGAACGAAGTCAGCCAGTTCGTCGAGCGAATCGAAGCCCCGCGGTGGACGGGCGTCGAGCTGAACCTCCGGGGCCCTGCCCCGGGCGCGCAGCAGGTCGACGAACTCCGGCAGTGCCGGCAGCGCCACGCGTGCCTCGCCATGGATCGGAGGCCAGAACGGGTCCACCAGCGAGGCAGGCGGCTGTTCCATGAGCACGGCCACGCACAGGCGTCGGGCGGCACCCTCCATCGCGTCGAGGAACGGGCCGATGGCCTCGATGTCGTAGCCGATATGGGCGATGAGCGCGACGTCGGCACGGATCCCGGCCAGGGCGCCGTCGGGCGCGGGCGGCCAGCGCTCGGCAACCGCCCGCACGTTGCTGATGCCGTACTCGAGGGCGAGCTCACCCAGCGCCGTCCGCATGCCGTCGGACGGCTCGACCGCGATGACCTCCTTGACGATGAGCGCCAGCGGCAACGCGTAGCGTCCGGCACCGGCGCCGATGTCCAGCCACGTCTCCCCTGGTCGAGCCAGCGTGCGCAACCGCTCCAGGGTGGGCTCGTCGGTACGCCGCGGGTCAGCTCGAAAGAGCGCCGTCACCGGGCCATAGAAATCGGGTCCGTCGGGCACCTCGCGGTGACGATCGACCTGCTCGCGGTTGCGCCGAACGCGATCCGCCCAGGCGACTTCGGCCAGGTCGGCGCGGGTGTCCACGTCGGGGTTGGTGCCAGGCATATCGACCTCCAGGATGAGTTCAGGGTGGGAACGCAGGAACGGACCGAGCCCGCGGTCGCCGCTGACGCTGGCGAACACGGACCAACCGGCTCGATGGATGACCACGGGATTGAAACCGCCGCCCCCGGCGTAGGACGGCACGACGACGGGACGATCCGGTGTGGTGTCTGCCGCGAAGAGCGCCCGCACGACCGCCGGATCGAGCAGCGGCTGGTCGCCGAGCAGGACGACGGCGGCATCACACGGGCTGCCGGCCGCCTCTGTCTCATCGCGCAGTGCCTCAAAACCCAGCCGCAGCGAGCTGGCCAGCCCGGCGTCCGGATCCGGGTTCCGGACGCGCCGCTCCCCCGTCCAGGCGATGGCGGCCTCGATCGCGTCGGCGTCATGGCCGAGCACGACGATCGTTGCGGCGAACCCCAGCGTCGCGGCCGTCCGGAGCACATGGGCGAGAACCGGCGCTCCATTGAGCGGCGCAAGGAGCTTGCCTCCCCCGAACCGGCGCGAGGCTCCCGCGGCCAGCACGATCGCGCCAATCCGGGCCGGGCCGGTCATCGCGGCGCCAGCGGGGTGGACCGCCACATGGGCTGTCCGGCACGCGTGGCCGGGTGTCGCTTCACCTGACGGCAACCGGAGGCCGGGCCGATTCGGCGGCCACCTCCCGCATCGGGCGACCGGAGCCGCCGTGCCGTTCGGCCACGATCTCGGCCAGGATTGCCAGCGCGGTCTCTGCCGGGGCGCGTCCCCCAAGGTCCAGCCCGACCGGGCCGCGCAATCGGGCCAGCTCATCGGGCGTCACGCCGGCTGCCAGCAACCGCGCCTGACGGTCCAGTTGCGTCTTGCGCGAGCCAACCGCGCCCACATATCGACAACCGCGGCGAAGTCCCGCGACGATCGCAGGCTCGTCGAACTTCACGTCGTGGGTGAGCACCGCGACCGCGTCGGCCGGGCCCAGGCCGATGGTATCGGCAACCTCGTCCGGCCAGCCGACCACGAGTTGGTCGACCGATGGAAAGCGCTCGCGGGTCGCGAAGGCCGCCCGCCCGTCCACGACAATCGTCTCGAACCCGAGCTCCCGGGCCATCGCCGTGAGCGGGATGGCGACCTGCACCGCGCCCACCACGACCAGCCGCGGGCGACTCGGGTAAGCCTCGATGAAGAGCGATCGGCCGGCCAACTCGACGGTTCGCGACGTCCCGCTCGCGAGCGCTGCCAGGCCGGCCCGAACCAGCTCGGCGTCCAGTTCCGCCGCGCCGAGCGAGCCGGTCAGGCTGCCGTCCGCATCGATGATGAACGGGTCAACCGACGGTTCGCCTGCCCCGGGCGGGTGTGGCCCGTGGTCCGGGCCCGGTGCGTCGGCCGGCAGCGCAATGACGACGGCCCGGCCGGCCGAGCCGAGCGGTCGGTTGGCGTCCGTCGCGGCGGCCACGATCTCGGGCAGGATGGTCGGTTCGATCAGCACGTCGATCGTGCCACCGCAGGCCAGGCCGACATCCCACGCCTGCTCGTCGGAGATCCCGTACCGGATCACCCGAGCCACGCCGTCCCGCCGGGCCCGTACGATCTCCTCGAAGGCCGCCC
>JANMQO010000346.1:0-2318 GCA_031370565.1 Chloroflexota bacterium | reverse complement strand
GGCGATGGCGGAACGGTGACCGACGCCGACGTCCGCGAGCTGCTCGGTCGAGTCGCCGCCGTCTACCCGGGCTGGAACCACGTCGAGAAGCTGCGCGAATACGCTGGCGAGCCTGGCTTCACGAAAGCGCAAGGGCAGTAGCGTGGAGGCTAGAGGCGGCGCGGGTTCGGGCGACTCAGGGCCGGGCAGCACAGGTCCGGGCGGCACCGGTCCGGGCGACGCAGGTCGGCTCGTCTTGAAGGGCGCGCCGCTCGTCGGCGTCGTCGGCGGGAGCCGCTCGGATTTCCCGATCCTGGAGAAAGCGGCCGCACTGCTGACCGAGCTCGGGATCGCCAACGAGCTCCGCGTCGTCTCTGCCCACCGGACGCCGGACCTCCTCTACCGGTACGCCGAGGAGGCCCCGGAGCGGGGGATTCGAGTGATCGTCGCCGGGGCAGGCGGGGCGGCCCACCTGCCAGGCATGCTTGCCGCCAAGACGATCCTGCCGGTCATCGGCGTGCCCATTCCCACCCAGCACCTGGGCGGGCTCGACTCGCTCCTGTCGATCGTCCAGATGCCCCGCGGCGTGCCGGTCGCGACCGTCGCCATCGGCAACGCCGAGAACGCGGCGCTGCTGGCCGCCGAGATCCTGGCCCTGTCTAACCCTGCCCTCGCCGCGCGCGTCGCCGCCTGGCGCGCCGCCCAGACACAGGCCGTCCTCGACGACGAATCGAACCAGGACTGACCGCGCGGCACCGACCGCCAACCGCCCTGGCGCCACCCCGACCACGGACCACCGTCGCGGATGGCCCTGCTCGCGCACCGGCCGTACCGATGCGGGCCGGCGGCTGACGATCCCGACCGCGCGGACTCCCCCTCGCGCACCGGCCGTACACTCGACGCATGGACGACGAACGCTGGCAGCCGGGCATGCCGGTCCTCGACCGACAGGCAGACCGCGGATCCACGCCGCCGGCATCGTCGCACCTGTCGCCCGCACCGCTCCAGCCGACCCAGCCGCCACGCCAACCGGCCCAGCCACTCCTGCCGCCGAGCCTGCAGGGCCTCCCGCCGCGGTCCGTCCCGGAACTCCGGCCCACGCCGCTCCAGCGCCACTACATCAGCCTGTCGGTGGTGGCCCTCATCGCCGGCGCGACCGCGATCACCGCACTGGAGCTCGGAGTCCCGTTGGGCAGCCCGCTCGTGAAGTTGTGCATCGCCATCGGTGCCCCGCTCCTCGCCATCACGACGGCCGACGCGACAGTGCGGATCTGGCGCTCGGCCTGGGCCTGGATGCCCGTCAACCCGGGGCGCGGTGCCTTCCGTCTGGCCTGGGTGGCAGCCACCGTGTTGTTGCTCGCGTTGCTGACCGCGGTCACCTGGTTGGTGCTCCGGTCATGAGCGACCAGGGTCGGACGCGGCCATCCGGCAGCCGTGGCCTGGACGGTCGCTCTACCGACATCGAATCCGGGCTCGGCGTGCCGAGCTGGGTCACCGCCACGATCAGCCACTGCGGGCGCTGTGGCGCGGCGCTGCGCTTCGGTCCGGTCGAGGGTGATCAGCGACACCGGCTGACCTGTCCGGCCTGCGGGCACATCTGCTACGTCAACCCGCGCCTGGTGGCCACCACCCTGCCGATCACCGACGCCGGCGAGGTGGTCCTCATCCGGCGCGGGATCGAACCCGCCCGCGGGACGTGGGCACAGCCGGGCGGTTTCCTGGAGGTCGACGAGACGGTCCACGAAGCGGCTATCCGCGAAACGCTCGAAGAGACCGGACTCCTGGTTGAGCCAGGGGAGATCATCGGGCTCTACTCGCGCCTGGAGGCCGCCGTCGTCGTGCTCGTCTACGAGGCGGCGATCGTGGGTGGGGCACCGCGCCCGACGCCCGAGGCGAGCGAAATTGTGGCCTTCGCACCCGACGCGATCCCCTGGGCGGGGCTCGGCTTCAAGACGACCTACTGGGCCATGGCCGACTGGCTTCGGCGCCGGCATCCGGAGCTCGAGCCCGCCCCGCCGCCGGAGCGTCATCGCTCGGAGGGCTGACCCACCGCCGGCGACTCAGCGTGATCGACTCGGGCCGGCAGCCGTCAGCCACGTCCAGGCGGTCGACAGGAGACCGATGGTGGCGATCGACGCAGCGCCAACCGCAACGAGTCCGACGCCGATGAGCCACGATTCGGACGAGACCAGGCAGTGGCCGGTCGCGTCTGCCGGGCAGTCGACCGCGTTGGCCAAGACGATCAATCCGTAGATGCCATACAGCCCCGCAACGAAGCCGACGATCGCCACGCCAATCGCAGCCGCTGCCGCCCACCAGCGCCGACCACGGAGCCCCCA
>JANMQO010000337.1:0-2778 GCA_031370565.1 Chloroflexota bacterium | reverse complement strand
ATCCATCGTTCCGCCTGGACAGACGAGCGTGTTGGCCCGGGTCATGAACGACCCGTGCAGCATCGACAGCAGGTACGGAAAGTCGATCCCGCGCGGGTTCCGGAAGCGGATGACCAGGAAGCTCTCGTCGAGGGTGGGAATGAACCGGGCGATGAATGGATTGGACGTGTCAACGAGCGGCACGCGCTGGAAGTTGATGTCCGTTCGGGTGAACTGCGGGCAGATGTAGTTGACGTAGTCGGGCATCCGTCGGAGGATCGTGTCGGTCACCGCCTCGGTCGAGTAGCCCCGGGTGTCCTTGTCCCGTTGGATCTTCTGGATCCATTCCAGGTTGATCACGGGCACGACCCCGATGAGCAAGTCCGGGTGCTGGGCGACATTCGTCGCGTCGGTGGCCACCGCACCGTGCAACCCTTCGTAGAACAGGAGGTCGGTGTCGGGCGGCAGGTCCTCCCACGGCGTGAACGTGCCGGCCGGCTGGGCGTGGGGCGTCGCTTCCGTATCGTCATGGAGATACTTCCGGATGCGGCCCCGTCCGTCGGCGCTGTAGTCGCGGAAGAGCGTCTCGAGCTCCTCGAAGAGGTTCGCCTCCGGCCCGAAGTGGCTGAACTGGTGATTGCCCTGGGCCGCCTCCGCTGCCATCCGTTGGGCCATCTGATCGCGGTCATAGCGGTGGTATGCGTCCCCTTCGACGAAGGCGGCATGGATCTTTTCGCGCCGAAAGATCTGCTGGAACGTGCGCGAGACCGACGTGGTCCCGGCGCCTGACGAGCCGGTCACCGCGACGATCGGATGGAGCTTCGACATTGCGGCCTCCCTAGCCTGCGTCGCGGAACAGACCGCGCGAACCGAACAATGGGGCGTCGAAGTGTCGTTCGTTGTGGTCGCGGTGATACGACTCGATCCGCTCGACCTCCGGGCTTGATCCGAAGATGAAGCCCGTGCGCTGATGGATGCTCTCGGGCTGCACGTCCAGGATGGGGCCGTCGCCCGAGCTCGCCCGGCCGCCCGCCTGCTCGATCAGGAAGCCGATCGGGTTCGCCTCGTAGAGCAGGCGCAGTTTGCCACGTCGCGAGCCGGCCCGATCGTCGCGCGGGTACAGGAAGACGCCGCCGCGGAGGAGGATCCGATGCGCCTCGGCGACCAGGGAGGCCACCCAGCGCATGTTGAAGTCGCGGCCTCGTGGACCGCTGCTGCCCGCCAGGCATTCGTCGACGTAGCGCCCCACGGCCGGCTCCCAGAACCTGGAGTTCGAGGCATTGATGGCGAACTCGCTCGCGTGGTCGGGGATCCGCATGCTCGGGTGGGTGAGCATGAATTCGCCAATCTCCCGGTCCAGGGTGAACCCGTGGACGCCGTGCCCGAACGACAGGACCAGCATCGTCGTCGGGCCGTAGATCGCATAGCCGGCGCAGACCTGGCGCTTGCCGGGCTGGAGGAATGCACCCGGTTCCACCTGTGCCTGCTCGTCCGGATCGGGCAGGACCGAGAAGATCGACCCGACGGAGACGTTGACGTCGATGTTGGACGAGCCGTCGAGCGGATCGAAGGCGAGCAGATACGGGCCGCGCGGGTACTCGGCCGGAATGCGCCGGATCTCCGCGCACTCCTCCGAGAGCATCGCCGCAAGCGTTCCGCCCTGCAGGTGGGTTCGATAGAAGATCTGATCAGCCACGATGTCGAGCTTGGCCTGCGCTTCGCCCTGGACGTTGATCGTGCCCGATTTGCCGGCAAGGTCGACCAGCGGACCCTTGCCCACGATGTTCGCGATCCGTTTGCAGCTGAGCCTGAGATCGTTGACGAGGGCCGTGAAACTGCCCGTGGCGTGCGGGACCTTGCGCTGTTCATCGATGAGGAACTCGGTCAGCGTCTGCTCGGGCCGGGCGGTCGGGAACGGCCGTCGGCGTTCGGGCGGTCGTCTCGCTCGCGCGTTCACGGCGATCCCTCGACAGTCTCGTCGGTGTGATCGAACACGCGACTGGCCCGCAGATCCTCGGCCTCGATGGTCATCAGCTCGTCGCGGGTGAGCGGCGCGCCGCGGCGTTCGAACAGGCGCTTCGCCTGACGCAGCCTCGCCCGATCGAGCGCGTTGCGGATGGATCGCGCGTTGGCGAAGTTGGCCTGCGTCCGGCGCCGTCTGATGTACTCCACGAGCGCCGCGTTGGCTGTCGGAGTGAGCCGGTATTGCATCTTCTGGAGCATCAGCAGCGCGATCGCCTGGAGTTCGTCGGGCGCGTAGTCCGGGAAGTCGATGTGATGGGCGATCCGCGAGCTCATGCCCGGGTTGCTCTGGTAGAACCGCTCCATCCGGTCCTTGTAGCCGGCCAGGATCACGACGAGGTCGTCGCGCTGGTTCTCCATGACCTGGAGCAGGATCTCGATCGCCTCCTGGCCATAGTCGCGCTCGTTGTCGGGACGGTAGAGGTAGTACGCCTCATCGATGAACAGCACACCGCCCATCGCACGCTTGAGCACTTCCTTCGTCTTGGGCGCCGTGTGGCCGATGTACTGGCCGACCAGATCGTCCCGGGTCACGGCGACGAGATGTCCCTTGCGCGAGTAGCCCAGGCGATGGAGGATCTCCGCCATGCGCAGGGCGACCGTCGTCTTGCCGGTCCCGGGGTTGCCCGTGAAGCTCATGTGCAGCGAGGGCGGCCCCGCCGACAGCCCGACACCCAGCCGCAGCTTCTCGATGAGCAGCAGCGCGGCGATCTCGCGGATGCGGGTCTTGACCGGGACCAGGCCGACGAGATCGCGGTCGAGCGTGGCGAGCAGCTC
>JANMQO010000299.1:0-5918 GCA_031370565.1 Chloroflexota bacterium | reverse complement strand
CTCGTCCGCAAGTCCAGGCGGATGTGCGAACCGGCACTCAAGACGAAGACGAGGCCCCCGACGGGTACGACCGCGCCGCAGGTCTTCCCGAACGCGGAGCTGTCGCTGGACCTGATGGATCCCCAGGGCGCGCTGCACACCATCATGTTGGACGGGACGATGGCCCAGCAGAGCGTCGCCCCCGGCGGTACGTACGACACAGAAATGCTGCAGCTCTCGCTCGAAGGCACGGCGCCACTCCGAATGCCGTCGCCCAACGGAAGCTTCTTCGACAGCTTCTTCGATGTCTTCACCGAGCTCGATCAGGCTGCACCGTCGCCGGGCCGCGTCAATAGCTTCTTCGACATCTTCACCGAGCTGTCGTTGCAGCCCAACGGCATGCTGGGCGTTCGCGAGGCGGCCCTTCGGCTGAAGCCGGCCGGCTCCGTTCGGTTCCTGGGTAACCAGCAGGGATCGTATGTGCTGGCGCCTGCCAAGCCGATCCCGCTGCTCGATCCGAATGGCCAGCCGAGCGGTTGGACGATCGGCCGCGGCACGCTGACCCCCACGCCCACGCCCACGCCCAACCAGGTCATGACCCGCGTGGTCGAGTGCTTCAACCTTGAGCGCGGCGCGGACCTCAACGATCCCTACTCGCTCCGGACGACGAACTTCGGCGTCGACACCGTGATGGTCCATCGCGCAGCGCAACTGTGCGAAGGCGCGATCAAGTCTCGCCAGCGGCTGGATGGTGCCGCGACACCGCAGCCGGCACCGCGGATCTGGGAGTGCTTCGATATCGCCAGCGTGAAACCCATCAGGCCGACACCGTTCTTCCTGACCACGCGCAACTTTGGCCTGGACTCAGTCCTGGTCCTCAAGGCCAACCTGCTGTGCGAGGAGGCCATGAAGATCCGCCTCAACGCCGCCGGCACGCAAGGCGAGACCATCGGGCAGCCGACTGGTCGGGTGCTGGAGTGCTTCACGATCGAGGCCAAGACGAGAAACGTGCCGTTCTTCCTGCGGACTCGCAACTTTGGGCTCGACCCGGTCCTCGTCGGACGCGGCGCCCTCATGTGCGAACCGGCCGTCAAGACGCCGCTAGGCAAGTTCGCCGGCAACTAGGTCGTCATCGCTCGGCGCGCCCGGACTCGCTCCGGGCGCGCCCGTCGCCTGAACCGGAACCGAACCCGCGGGCGCTGACGCACGTCCGTTGTCGTTGGTCGGTTTGATGACCACCGGCGGCCACGCAGTCACTCGAGACGAACTCGAGACGGACCGGAGACGGGCCCGAGACGGCCATGCGTTTCACTCTCCGCGTAGCTGACGGCATTCGCGTTGGAGGGCCCCGCTGATGGCATCGATAGTGCGACGACGAGAAGAGGTCAACGCCCTGCGTCTCGCCCACTCGCAGCCGGAGTCACTGGTCGAACTGAATGAGCTTGCGCGTACCTTCAGGGACCGGGTTACGGGCGCCGCGCTGCACGACGGTCGGGTCCGTGAGCGACTTGCTGGAGTTCGACACCGTGTCCTTGCCGTGGACTATCGCGAAGAGAAAGCGGCCACCGGGGGCGTGATCCGCCTTGCGGAGGTGGCGATCTACGACTACGACCGAGACGTGCTCGTCGTCGCGGTTGTCGATCCTCGGGCCGGTTCCGTAGTCGAACTTGTCGAGCGGGAGAGTGCCTCGCCCCCGATCACCGCCGAAGAACGCGATGAGGCGGTGCGCATCGCCGCGTCCCAGCCGACGTTGGCGAAGGCTATTCGCCGCAGAGACGCCGGTGTCGTCGCCTTTGCGACGCCGAGCTATGCGTTCGATGCGCAGCCTGAGCGGCATCGTCACCGCGGTTGCACTCTCTATGCCCGGACCGGTCGGGGAACGGTCGTGGCGGTCACCGTCGACCTGACCGCGCGGGAGGTTGTGCTCGACGATCTGCTGCCGGAGGTCCTGCGGTCGCCAGCCGGTCGGACGTCCGGCGCCCGAAAGGAGCACTAGGATGCCTGGCAGCGTCAGCTTTGCCGATTGGTCCGTGAGCTGGTCCGTCCCGACCGGCTGGGGTGCCGGGCTGGTCATTTCGAAGGCCAGCTTCCGCAACCAGTCCGTGCTGTTCAAGGGAACGGCACCGTTTGTCATCGTGCCCTACCACGGCGGCTCGCCCGTCTTCAAGGATGGGCTCCAGAACCAAGGGGCGCCGTTTACGCCCGTTCTCCCGACTTCGGCCAACGATTCCCAGGGTCCGGGGACACCGCCCGCCTCGAACGACAATCAGTGGGATCCCAATGCCAATCCGAGCGGGGCCGTGGTCATCGAGAAGGCTGGCCCGACGCCACTCGATCCGGCGACCCTGACGATCTGGGCAAAGTTCCAGTGCGCGAACTATCAGTACGTCCACCGTTGGCAGTTCCGCGCCGACGGTTCGATCGAAGCATCCGTTGGTCTTGGTGGACATCTCTGGACGACGGTCGCGGCCCGGTCCAACCACGTCCACAACTTCTACTTCCGGCTGGACTTCGACATGGTCGGAGCGGCCAACAATGCCGTCCACGAATTCGCCCATCCGAACAACAACCCATCGAGTGACGGCTGGACGCCACTCGTCACCGAGGGCAAGCGAACCGCGAACCCGGCGGGCGCGACGAAGTGGCGGGTCGTCAACAAGGCGCCGAAACCGAACGGCATGCTGCGCTCCTACGAGATCACGCCTGGATCCGACATGGGCCCTGACGGCGTCTACTCCACGGGCGATCTATGGGTGCTAGCGTACGACGGCTCGCAGGATGGCGCGGCGGTCGGAACAAACGACTCGGTGCTGGACAGGGGCTACCTACACCCTGGAGCCGTCGTCGATGGCGCGGATGTCGTGGTCTGGGTCTGCGTCCGCCACCATCACCAGACGCGCCAGAACGGCGAGGAAACGATCACACTGCCCTATGAGTTCGTCAGCTTCCACATGGAGCCGCGGGATTTTCTGGATGCCACGCCGACCAACCTCTACGCGACGAACCCCGCCTCTCCGTAGCGCACTGGCGTCACCCTGCGCAGTCGCCCGCTGGCCAGCCAGCATCGTCAGTCCGCCGGTTCGAGGGCCAGCACGATGGCTTCGTCGGCAGTCAGAGCCCGGCCCCCTTGCCAGGCCTCGGCCAGGGCCGCTTCATCGAGGTGGCCGCGGATGGCGGCCAGCGTCTGCTCGTTCCTGTTGGCCACATAGGTGGGCGGGCTGACACCCAGCTCCTCGTAGCGAGCCACGCTGGCGGCGATGAGCCGGACGGCCAAGTTCGACCTTCCGGCCAGACCGTGCACAACAGCAAAGCGGCTGAGGCAGTTGGCGCTGCTCAAGCGTTCGCCTCGGTCGCGGTAGATCCGCAGGCCCTCCCGCAGCATGGCGAGAGAGTCCACGAGCCGCCCTTCATCACGAGCGTACGCAGCCAGCGCGTCAAGCGACCCTGCCTCCATCCGCGGATTGCCCTCCATGCGTGCCTGACGGAGGGTCTCCTCGTGCAGCACCCGGGCGCGTGGCAAGTCACCCAGCTCTTCGATGACCCACGCCAGGTTGGACACCGCCAGGAGCGCGTACCGACCATCACGAAGCTCGCGAAAGTGCTGCTGGGCCTCCTCCAGGAGGGGTCGCGCCTGAACGAAGTCGCCACCTTCGGCGGCGGCCAGGCCGATCATCAAGCCCGCATACGCAGCGCCCCAGGCATCGCCGAGCGCCTGATGGAGAGCCAGCGCATCCTCGGCCCGGAGCCGTGCCGTGGCCGGATCTGCGAGATTGATTGCCATGATCGCCGCGCCGTTGAGCGCCCTGGCCCGGGCGGCCGTCGGACGCTCGTCGGCCCGGAGCAGACGCTCGAGATAGCGTCCGCCCTCGACCAGGTGGCCACGCAGGTACCAGAAGCGGGACAGTGCCGCGGCCATTCCCTGCGCGGATTCGCTCGCGCCGGACGCCTCCAGCTGGTCCAGGGCGGCTCGCAGATTGTCGTGCTCTCGATCCAGCCGGTCCAGCCAGTCTGCCGAGTCGCCCCGCAGGTGGGGCTCGGCCTCTTCCGCGTACGCCTCGAAGTGTTCCGTGTGACGGCGCCGAAGCGGCTCCGCCTCGCCCGAATCCTCGAGCCGCTCGGCCGCGTACTCGCGGATCGTTTCGAGCATCCAGAACCGCCCCGCCCGGTAGCGCAGCAGGCTCTTGTCGACCAGTGACTGCATGATGTCCAGATCGGCCGCGGCGACCTGCTCGGCTGCCTCGAGCGTGCAACCGCCACGAAAGATGGCCAGTCGCGCGAACAGACGCTGCTCTTCGGACGTGAGCAACTCCTCACTCCAGGCGATGGTCGCGCGTAGCGTGCGTTGTCGCTCGGGAAGATCGCGGGCGCCGCCGGTCAGCAACGGCAGGCGCTGCTCGAGGCGCTCCAGGATCTGGCGGGCGGAGAGCGCCTTGACCCGTGCGGCGGCCAGCTCGAGCGCAAGGGGCAACTCGTCGAGCCGACGGCAGATGGCGGACACGGCATCATCGGGCGCGAACTCGGAATCCACCGCCCTGGCCCGCGCCACGAACAGGTCCACGCCCTCGTCGTGGGCGAGTGGCGGCACGGCGTACTCCTGCTCGCCGGCGATGCGCAGTGGCTCCCGGCTGGTGACGAGCAGATCGAGATTCGGGCAGGCGGCGAGCAAGCTGGCGACATCGGGGGCCGCCTCGACCACCTGCTCGAAATTGTCCAGGAGGAGGAGCATGCCCCGCCCGGCGATGTGCTCGGCCAGGCCATCCCTGGCGCCGAGCACACGCTCGGCCGTCGGCAAGACCAGGTGGTGATCGCGCAGCGACGCGAGCGGCACCCACCAGACGCCGTGCGGATAGCGACCACTGAGTCCGGCCGCCGCCTGTGCCGCCAGGCGTGTCTTGCCGGTGCCACCCGGTCCCGTCAGCGTGAGCAGGTGGACGTCGTCGCGGGCGAGGAGATCGACCACCCCGGCCAGCTCCCGCTGGCGGCCCAGAAACGGCGTGGCCGGGATCGGCAGGTTGGTCTGGTGCAGGCTCTTGAGTGGCGGGAAGTCAGCCTCGCCCAGCTGGAAGATGCGTTCGGGCGCGGAGAGGTCCTTCAGCCGGTGCTCGCCCAGGTCGCGCACGTCGTCCCTGCCCACGATGGCGGCCGTGGACGCCGAGATGAGCACCTGCCCACCGTGGCCGCAGGCAGCGATCCGGGCCGCCCGGTGCACGTCGACGCCAACGTAGCCTTCCTGGGCCAGATGCGGGCTGCCGGTGTGGACGCCCATGCGCACCCGGATCGGGCCCGCGGCCAGTCCGGCCTGGGCCGCCTCCGCCGCTCGCAGAGCACCGGGGGCCGTGGGGAAGGCGACGAAGACGGCATCGCCCTGCGTATCGACCTCGACGCCGCCGTGGGCACCGCACGCCTCACGCAGGATGCGGCGATGTTCCGCGAGTGCGCCGGCATAGGCATCGGCGCCCAACGCCTGAAGCAGCCTGGTGGAACCCTCCACGTCGGTGAACAGGAAGGTGACGGTTCCGGAGGGCAGGTCGCGCCGCATGGGCGCCATCATGCGCCCGGCTCGCTACCGCGTGGGCCCGGGCCAGGACCCCCCACCATCCTCCGAGCGGAAGAACTCGGCCTCCTTGCTGACCAGCGCCACGACAGCGCCGTCGGCAGAAACGGCGATCGCGAAGACCGAGCCGACATAGCCGGTCCTGGCCCACGTTCGCCCGCCATCGGAGCTTCGGAACAGACCGTCCGGTGAGCCGGCAAAAAGGATCCGTCCGTCGGGCGTCGCGGCCAGGCTGGTCAGCGGGTACGTCGGGGGCGCCCCGAGCGAGGTCCAGGTCCCGCCGCCGTCGGCACTCGTGACCAGGCCCGTCGCATCGACACCGAGGAGCGTCGTGATCGCACCTGCCCTGATCGCGACCGGGTAGATGATGTTGTCCTGGCGGACA
>JANMQO010000279.1:0-2631 GCA_031370565.1 Chloroflexota bacterium | reverse complement strand
CTCGTCCGGGCCGCGGTACTGCAGGTACTCGGGCAACGCGACCAGCCGCGCTCCACCGGCGGCGGCGGCATCGGCCAGGGCGGCGGCGGTCGCCAGGTTTGCCTCGACTTCGGCTCTGGCATCAACCTGGACGAGGGCGACTCGGAGGGTGGTGGCGGCGGCGCTCATGGCTGGAGCATGCCACACCCGATGCGGCTGGTCGTCAGCGAATGCCCGTGTCGTAGCTCACGCTGAGCGGGAGTTGGGGTGGTCCGCCGACTCGAACGGAGAACTCGATCGGCTGTCCGCCGCCCATCAGCCCCTGGACGGCCTGCGGCACCAGCCGATAGCTGCCGTCCGGCAAGTCGAACGAGAACGATCCGTCGGCAGCCGTCCTGACCTGGCTGACGACGATGCCCGCGGCGGTCGTGATGATGAGGGTGGCGTTGGGCACGGGTCGCGGCGCGCAGGCCGGGTCTGGCGGCACTCGTTCGACAGGGCAGACGGGACCGGCGGTGGCTCGGCCGGTGAGGTGGACCGTGGCGGCTGGTGGAGAGAGGACCGTGGCGGCGGAACAGGCGGCGAGGAGCATCGCAAGCGAGATCGAGAGCCCAAGTGCGACCGGACGCCGAAGTGCGACCGGGTGCCGAAGTGAGACCGGGTGCCAAAGTGAGACCGGGCGCAGGATCGGGATCGAGACCGGGAGCCGGAGCCAGCGCCGGACGGTGACGTCGGGTTGGCGGGCCTGGTGGGACGGCATGGCCCTCCGACGCTCGACGTGGTGACTGGGTTCCATGCGACGGCGATCAGGGCGCGAGCTGTCGGAGCCGGTGACGGTGGCCGCGAACGCGGTTGCCACAGACTGCCATCTCGCACCAGACCCGGCTGGCGTTGCGGGAGCGGTCCAGAAACAGGAACCGGCAGAGCGGATTGCCGCACAGGCGAAGTCGAGCCTGGGCACGGCGAACCTCGACCAGGGGCGGCAGCAGGTCCGCCACGAACGCCTCCCAACCGTCGAGGTCGCCGACGGGTACAAGGGAGCCATCGGGCTCGAGGCGGACGGCGTAGCGTCGGAACAGGCGCTGGAACGTCGGTTCATCCGGGGGTGCTATGTCGTCCCCGGCGAGCGCCCGCATGTGGTGGCGAACCTGCCTGAGCGCCTCCAGCACGTCCGCATCAGGCGGCCCGGTCGGAACCGCGACCTGGTGGTCCTCGATGAAGCGACGCGCCTCGGCCGGATCGGCCAGGTGATCGTGCATCGGGTCGCCGGGCCGGGCGCGCAGGCCATGATGACCGCCGGGCCCGTGCCGGGTGTTCACGACGACGAGCAGCTCCTCGACGCCGAACCGCGAACTAACGTCCATCACGGCCGATCATACGTTATCATCCGCGCCATGCTCCTTGACGGCATCGGCAGCCTCGCCCTCGCCCGGCTCCGACGGCGGTCCGGCCAGTGGCTCTCGATCGGCGCAGCCGTGGCCGCCGCCGTGGCGCTGGTGGCCATCCTCGGCGGCTTGTCCGTACTGGCCACCGACCAGGCGCTGAGGGGCACGCTGACCGTCCTGGACCCTGCGGACCGGGCCGTCCAGGTGTCCCTCTACGAGCCATCCCCGACCGACGCTGCGACCTGGGACGTCGCCGCCCGAACGGCCATCGGCGGTCTGGGGACGGTGGTTGGCTCACCCGTCGCCGGCATCCTGTTCAACCGAGCGCGCGATCTCCACCACCTGGCCGCTACCGATGTCCAGATCCTCGCCACCGACAACCTGGCGAGCTGGACGACGTTGACGAGCGGACGCCTGCCGACCACCTGCAGCGCCAGTCCGTGTGAGGCACTCCTCATCAGCCATGGTGCCGCCGCCGATGCGCTGCCCGGGACGGTGACCATCGCCGGGCTCGAGGTCCGGATCGTGGGTCGCGGCACGCTCACCAGCTCGCTCCCAGTGGGACGACCGGACCTCACCGCGGACGCGACCCTGGGGTTCGACCCGTTCGACACGACGCCCAGTCCGCCGCCGGCCTTCCTGTTGGTCGAGGGGAGCCGTGCGACGGCCGGCCTGCCCCAGCTGGCCGACGTCGGGCGAACGTATCGCTGGACCGCGCCCGTCGATCCCGCGAACGTCCATCCGTGGACCACCGCCCGGACGACGGCGGCCATCAGCCGACTCGAGCGTGAGCTGGCCGCCAACACGAGCGACTTCGGCGTGCGCAGCCCGGCAGATGCCATGGCGACCGTGCTGGCCCGTGGCCGGACCGCGGCCGGCCGGCTCCAGCTGCTGGGTGCGCTGGCCGTGGCCGTACTGGTGGCCTTCGCGGTGTTCGCCGGGATCGTCGCACGACGAGACGTTGCGCTGGAGGTTCGCCGGCTGCGACGGGCAGGCGCCAACCCAGCTCAGTGCGCGGTGCTCCTTCTCGTCGAGGTGTTCACGCCGGCAGCGGGCGCGGCACTGGTGGGCCTGGCCCTCGGGGCCGCCATCGTGGCAGCGATGGCGGGCGCATCCGGTTCGCCGATCGGCCCGCTGCTGGGCGCGGCGCTGCTCGATCCGGGCACCCTGGCAAGGGTCGGCGGGATCGGCGTGGGGGCCGCGCTGGGCGTCCTGCTCGGGATCCTGGTCACGCCGACCCGTGGCTTCGTGAGCGGATTGCTGCCCG
>JANMQO010000303.1:0-8277 GCA_031370565.1 Chloroflexota bacterium | reverse complement strand
GCGTCAAGGGACGCTTCGGCTTCCAGTTCGTCCAGCGCCGCGGCCCGGAGTAGCCCCGCCGACGCTCCCGGGCCGGGTGCCTCTCAGAGTGCGACCCGCTCCGCGCCCGTGTAGACATTGAAGCCGTCGCCGCGCAGGAAGGCGATCAGGGTCTGGCCGAACCGTTGGGCGGCCTCCACGGCCAGATCCGACGGGGCGGACACGGCGCACACGATGGGCACGCCAGCGACGGCGGCCTTCTGCACGATCTCCAGCGAGACCCGGCCGCTGACCAGCAGCAGCCGATCGCGGAGTGGAGTCTGACCGGCCAGGACCGCCCAGCCGACCAACTTGTCGACCGCGTTGTGGCGGCCGATGTCCTCGCGCACGGCGAGCAGGCGGCCGGTCGGGTCGAACAGGCCCGCCGCGTGAAGCCCCCCGGTCGTTTCGAACACCGGCTGCGCGGCTCGAAGCGCGGCCGGCAGACCGAGGATGACCGCCCGCTCGACCACCGGACCGGCCGGGATCGGCTCGCAACGAACCTCGATCTCATCGAGCGACGCCTTGCCACAGATCCCGCAACTGGCCGTGGCGACAAAGTGTCGCTCGGCGATGACGGACGAGTCGAACGGGCGCCGGAGGCGGACGATCACGGTGTCGTCCGGTTGGGCGAGGACCGCCGGATCGCCGAATGCAACGGCCGCGATGTCGCCGTCGCCGATGAGGCCCTCCGTGCGCAGGAAGCCCACCGCCAGTTCCGCCTCCGAGCCCGGCGTGCGCATCGTCACGGCAATCGGGACGGAGTCCTGGCCGGGTCCCGCGACCCGAATCTCGAGCGGCTCCTCGCCGACCAGCGTGTCTTCCCGGATCTCGACAGCCGGGCCGTGCACGGCCAGCACACGCCGACGACTGACGGTGCGGGCGGCTGACACGTCGATGCTGGTGGCGGCCTGAGCGTCGGGGGTGGGCACCCGCTCAGTCTAGTCGGGCCTGACAGCGACCCGATCGACCGACTCGACCGGCGCGACCCCGACCGCCCTCGAGCCCTCCGGCGCAGCGCTCGCGCTGGGACAGCGTCAGCGGGCGAGAGCCATAGCCACAGTCACGGCTGACGTGACGCCCCAGCTCCCGACCGCGGCCATCGCGGCGAACACCAGCTTGCCTGCCCACGCGGCATCGAACCGGCGGAAGACGACGGCCGCGACTGCGACCTCCGCGAGGACGGCGGCTTTGAGCAGCACGGCCAGGGCGGGACCACCGCTCAGGGCCAGGCGGGCGATCGGATTGACCTCGCGGACGCCCGGCGCGTGCGGCAGCACCCAGATCGTGGTCAGCGCGTCGAGCACGTAGACCACCGCCGCGATCGCGAACAACCGCCAATACGGGCCGGTCGCCGGTCGCGGCAGGACGGAACTCGTGGCGCGGAGCGTCGGCGGCGTGGTGGTCATCGGGGACAGCATCGACGGTCGGCGTCGCGCGCGCGTTCGGTCGGAGGTCAGGTCCGGCAGGGTCGGGTCGTCACCGGTCCGCCTACGCAGGCTGGATGAGCGGGCCGCTGGCACACCGCACCGAACCGACGATCGCCCGACGTCACGACGCCCCGAGCGTCACCAGGAGCCGGCGCGACGCCCCTGCCACGTCGTCCACGGCCGCTTCGAAGGCGGCTCGATTGCGCTGCGACGGCACGCGATAGCCGCTCACCTTGCGGACGAACTGGAGCGCGGCGGCGGCGATCTCCTCGTCCGTTGCCGGCTGGTCGGCGCGGCGCAGGGTCTTGATGCTTCGACACATCGGCCAAGGGTAGCGCCCGTGCCCGGGCGGCGTATCCTGCGGGTGATGCCCGAGTCCTTTCGCACGATCATCGAGCCCTTTCGGATCCATTCGGTCGAGCCGATCCGGCTGACCACGGAGACCGAGCGCCGCGCCGCCATCGCCGCGGCCGGCTACAACTTGTTCGACCTGCGCGCCAATGACGTCCTCATCGACCTGCTGACCGATTCGGGGACCGGCGCCATGTCGCGTGATCAGTGGGCCGGCATCCAGCGCGGTGACGAGTCATACGCGGGTTCACCGTCCTGGTTCGCCTTTCTGGAGAGCGTCCAGACGCTCTTCCCGTTCCGCCACGTCATCCCGACCCACCAGGGCCGAGCCGCCGAGAGGATCCTGTTCTCGGCCGTCGGTGGCCCCGGTCGGGTGATCCCCAACAACACCCACTTCGACACGACCCGGGCGAACGTGGAGTTCAGCGGCGCGGAGGCGGTCGACCTGGTCATCGCGGAGGGTCGGCGGCCGGAATCCGAGCACCCGTTCAAGGGCAACATGGACCTCGATGCGCTCGAGCGGCTGCTCGACGAGCGAGGGTCGACCAACGTGCCGGTTGTGTTCGTCACGATCACCAACAACTCCGGCGGCGGGCAACCGGTCAGCCTGGAGAACCTGCACGGCGTTCGGGCGCTGTGCGACAAGTTCGGGGTCCCGCTCTTCCTCGACGCCTGTCGATTCGCCGAGAACGCCTGGTTCATCCACGAGCGCGAGGCCGGCCAGGGGAACCGATCCATCCCGGACATCGTGCGCGAGATGGCGGGGCTCGCCGACGGGATGACGATGAGCGCCAAGAAGGACGGCCTGGCCAACATCGGCGGCTGGCTGGCCATGCACGATGACGCGCTGGCTGAACAGTGTCGCAACCTGCTCATCCTGACCGAAGGCTTCCCGACCTATGGGGGGTTGGCCGGACGGGATCTGGAGGCCATCGCCCAAGGTCTGCGCGAAGTGATCGACGAGGACTACCTGCGCTACCGGATCCGGTCCACCGCGTACCTTGGCGATGCCTTGCATGCAGCGGGCGTGCCCGTCGTCCGGCCGATCGGCGGCCACGCGGTCTACCTGGACGCCCGCGCACTGCTGCCGCAGGTGCCGCCCCTCGCCTACCCGGGCCAGGCGCTGGCCGTGGCGCTCTACGAGACGGGCGGAATCAGGGGGTGCGAGATCGGCACGGTCATGTTCGGGCGTCATCCGGACGGGACCGAAACGCCGGCCGCGATGGACCTCGTCCGCCTGGCGATCCCGCGCCGAACCTACACCCAGAGCCACATTGACTATGCCATCGAGGTGGTCCTGGCGGTCGCAGCGCGGGCGAGCGAGCTAGTCGGCTACCGGATCGTGCGTGAGGCCGCCGCGCTGCGGCACTTCACCGCACGCTTCGAGCCACTGCCGAGGCAATAGCGCCCCGATCGAATAGCCGAAGTCTGACCGAATGAGCCAGGCTCAGGCCAGCGAACCCTCGATGATCGACAGGCGCGGCCGCGCCGCGCGGCCGCGTTCGGCTTCGCGCAACCAGCTGGCCAGCTCGCGGTTGATGATCAGCGTGCGGACGTCGCGGACCTCGAGGATGCCGGCTACCACGTAGGCGATGGTGGCATCCGTGAAAGGCACCATGGCGTCCCGTTCGGCGACGCTGCGCAATGCTTCGATACCGGGCCTGGCATGCAGCCGACCGAGCACCATGTACGGGCCGATCTGGGCCTGCAGTCGGTGCGGCGTGGTGGCAATCCGCAGGCGACGATCGCCGCGCGGCCCGCCGTCGACACGGACGGCGCACAGGTCGGCTCGAGCGATGCTGAACGTCGCCGCTGTCACCTGTCGCCCGTCGTCGAGACCCTCAAGAGTGACCTCGGACAGTTCGAGCATGGGATCGGTGTTGAGCTGGTCGGTCAGGCGGTCGGCCCGCAGGTTCAGTCGGCCGTGAATGAGGCAGTCGCCGGCAAAGCCGGTCAGATCCACGAGCATCTGCTACCTCAGGCTGGGGGTTCAACGACCCGAATCATCACGCAACGGGCCGGCCGGCGGTACGACACGATGGTCCGCTTGACCATGAGCCGTTGGTCCGAGCGATCCGGCCCGGTTGGGGGTGGACGGGTACACTCGGGGTGCGTTGGGCCGTTGACAGGCGTCGACCCCGGCGCGCCGGGTCGCCCACCCGGGGTCCGGGAGTCATGTCCAACTACGAACCGTCTGCCGCGTCGCCTGGCCGGGATCATCGCCTGGCCCTCCTGGGACCGCTGGCCCGGGAGCGGATCCTCGTGCTCGACGGGGCCATGGGCACCATGATCCAGCGCTACGAGCTGACCGAGGCGGAGTTCCGGGGCGAGCGGTTCCGCGACCATCCGCGCGATCTGCGCGGCAACAACGACCTCCTGGCACTGACCCGACCGGACATCGTCCGCGCCATTCACGAGGCGTACCTCGAGGCCGGCGCGGACATCATCGAGACGAACACGTTCAGTTCGACCGCCATCGCCCAGGCGGACTACGGGCTCGCAGGCGTCGTGCGCGAGCTGAACGCCCAGGCGGCGCGCATCGCCCGCGGCGCCGCGGACGAATTCGAGGCGCGCGAGCCGGGTCGGCCACGCTACGTCGCGGGTGCCCTCGGGCCGACCAACCGGACCGCCTCGATCTCCCCGGACGTCAATGATCCGGGGGCGCGCAATGTCCGCTTCGACGATCTCGTCGAAGCGTACACCGAGGCCGCCGAGGGACTGATCGAGGGCGGGGTCGATCTGCTGCTGGTCGAGACGATCTTCGACACGCTCAACGCCAAGGCGGCGCTGTTCGCCATCGACGGGCTGTTCGAGCGGCTGGGCCTGCGCCTGCCACTGATGATCTCGGGCACAATCACCGACGCCAGCGGACGGACGCTCAGCGGCCAGACGCCCGAGGCGTTCTGGCATTCGGTCCGTCATGCCCGGCCGTTCAGCGTCGGCCTCAACTGTGCCCTTGGCGCCCGAGCGCTGCGAGCGCATCTGCAGGACCTGGCGCGGGTCGCCGACGTGCCGATCTCGGCCTATCCGAACGCCGGCCTGCCCAATGAGTTCGGTGGCTATGACGAGCTGGCCGAGACGACGGCCGGGGAGCTGCGCGGGTTCGCCGCGGACGGCCTGGTCAACCTGGTCGGAGGCTGCTGCGGGACGACGCCGGCACATGTCCGGGCGATCGCCCAGGCCGTCCACGGCCTTGCGCCCAGGGTTGTCCCGACGATTTCGGCCCGGACCCGGCTGAGCGGTCTCGAACCGCTGACCATCCCGCAGCCCGGCAACCTGTTCGTGAACGCCGGCGAGCGGACGAACGTGACCGGATCGCGCGCCTTCGCCCGGGTCATCCTCGACGGTCGCTTCGACGAAGCGCTCGAGATCGCGCGCAGCCAGGTGGACAACGGCGCCCAGCTGATCGACGTGAACATGGACGAGGGGATGCTCGATTCGGCCGCCGCGATGTCCCGCTTCCTGGACCTGATCGCCTCGGAGCCGGATATCAGCCGGGTCCCGGTCATGATCGACTCGTCGAAGTTCTCGGTCATCGAGGCGGGGCTCAAGTGCGTCCAGGGCCGGTCGGTGGTCAACTCGATCAGCCTCAAGGAGGGCGAGGCGGAGTTCCTGCGCCAGGCCCGGCTGGTCCGGCGCTATGGCGCCGCGGTCGTGGTCATGGCCTTCGACGAGCAGGGCCAGGCGGACACCGCCGAGCGCAAGGTGGCGATCTGCCAGCGCGCCCATCGACTGCTCCTCGACGAGGCCGGCTTCGAGTCCGAGGACATCATCGTCGACCCCAACATCTTCGCCATCGGCACCGGCATCGAAGAGCATGCGGGCTACGCCGTGGCGTTCGTGGAGGCGACCCGCCGGATCAAGACGGAACTGCCCGGCGTGCTGGTCAGCGGCGGGGTGAGCAACGTCAGCTTCGCCTTCCGCGGCAACGACCGGGTCCGCGAGGCGATCCACTCGGTCTTCCTGTACCACGCCATCGCCGCGGGCATGGACATGGGCATCGTCAACGCCGGCCAGCTCGCCGTCTATGACGATATCGACGCGGAGCTGCGCGAGCTGGCCGAGGATGTCGTGCTCAACCGTCGACCGGACGCCACCGAGCGGCTGCTGGTGTGGGCCGCGGCGAACTCCGCCGAAGGCTCGACGAGGGCGGCCGCCACCGATCTCGCCTGGCGGGAGCGGCCGGTCCAGGAGCGCCTGAGCCACGCCCTGGTCGAGGGCATCGACGCCTACATCGTCGGCGACACCGAGGAAGCGCGCCAGCTGGCTGCCCGACCGATCGAGGTCATCGAGGGCCCGCTCATGGCCGGCATGTCTGTCGTGGGCGACCTGTTCGGGGCGGGCAAGATGTTCCTGCCCCAGGTGGTCAAGAGCGCCCGGGTCATGAAGAAGGCGGTCGCCCACCTCATCCCCTACATCGAGGCGGAGCGGGTCGCGGGAGGGGACGGGAACGGCGCCGGTCCGCGCAAGACGGCCGGGCGGGTCGTCCTGGCCACGGCTCGTGGGGACGTCCACGACATCGGCAAGAACATCGTGGGCGTGGTCCTCGGCTGCAACGACTACGAGGTGATCGACCTGGGCGTCATGGTTCCGGCCGCCCGGATCCTCGAGACCGCCCGCGAGGTGGGAGCGGACATCATCGGGGTGTCCGGGCTGATCACCCCGTCCCTCGAGGAGATGGCATTCGTGGCGTCCGAGATGGAGCGCGAAGGCTTCACCATCCCGCTGCTCATCGGCGGCGCGACCACCTCACGGGCCCATACCGCGGTGAAGATCGAACCGCGCTACTCCGGGCCGGTCATCCACGTGCTCGACGCCTCCCGGGCGGTGGGCGTGGCCGGCGCACTGCTGGGCGAGGCGCGAGACATGTTCGCGGCCACGGTTCGGGCGGAGTACAGCGAGATCCGGCGCGAACGGGCGGGCCGCCGGGCCCGGGAGGAACGCCTGAGCCTGGCCGACGCTCGGGCGAACCGGGCGCCGATCGATCTGAGCGTGCCTGCCCCCCGGCCCGCCTTTCTCGGCCTGCGGACGATCGAGGACATGCCCCTGGCCGAGCTCGTCGAGCGGATCGACTGGTCGCCCTTCTTCGCGACGTGGGAGCTCAAAGGAGCCTACCCGGCCATCCTCGCCGACCCTCGAGTTGGGTCGGCGGCCCGCTCGCTGTTTGCCGATGCCCAGGCGATGCTCCGGCGGGTCGTCGAGGATCGGCTCCTGCAGGCGCGCGGAGTCGTCGGGTTGTGGCCTGCGGGCCGCACGGAACAGGACGATATCGAGCTGTTCGCCGACGAGACGCGCACGTCGGGGCTGGCCACCATCCACACGCTCCGCCAGCAGATGGCCAAGCCGCCGGGCCGCCCGAACCTTGCCCTGGCCGACTTCGTGGCGCCGTTGGACGCCGGCGTGCCGGACTATGTCGGCGGGTTCGCGGTCACCGCGGGGCTCGGCGTGGACGAGGCGGTCAAGCGCTTCGAGGCGGCCCACGACGACTACAGCGCGATCCTCATCAAGGCGCTCGCCGATCGGCTCGCCGAGGCGTTCGCGGAGCGGCTCCACGAACGAGTCCGACGCGAGCTGTGGGGCTACGCCCCGGATGAGATCCTGACCAACGAGGACCTCATCGCCGAGCGCTACCAGGGGATCCGGCCGGCGCCCGGCTACCCGGCCTGCCCGGATCACACGGAGAAGGGGATCCTGTTCGATCTGCTCCAGGCGGAGGAGCGGACGGGCATCCGACTGACCGAGTCCTTCGCCATGCTGCCGACGGCCGCGGTGAGTGGCTACTACTTCTGGCGCCCCGAGTCGGCCTACTTCGGACTGGGCCGGATCGGCCGGGACCAGCTGGAGGAGTACGCCGAGCGCAAGGGGATGGACCTCGAGACTGCGGCTCGTTGGCTCGCCCCGAACCTCGACGACGACGCGTAGCGCCCGCGTCACAAGCCGTGGGGCCGTGGGGCCCGTGGGGGCCGTGGGGCCCGTGGGGGCCGTGGGGGCCGGGGGGCCGTCGCCCGTGGGGGGCCGTGGGCCGGTCGGGCCGTGGACCGGTGGGGCCGCGGACTCGCATGGCGGCACTCGGCGGCGGCTCGACTCCGTGGCGGCCGCCCAGGCTCTGGCCTGAAGCTCGGCTCGTGTCATTCCACGGGGCGATCTCGACGGCAGCGTCCGGGCGCGGGGCGACGCCTGTTCTTCGCGGAAGGACAAATTGAGCACATCCGGACCTGGCTGAGCCTGGCCGAGCACATCCGGACCTGGCTGAGCCTGACCAAGCCGGGTCGAGCCTGGCCAAGCCGGGTCGAGCCTGGCCAAGCCGGGTCGAGCCTGGCCAAGCCGGGTCGAGCCTGGCAGCGCCCGGTTGCAGCGCGATTTCGCGTGGCAGCGGCAACGGCAACGAACGGGACCGCAGTGGGCCCGTGCCCCGAGGCGCGACGCATGCTGCGTGGTCGGCACCGGCGAAGCCGACCCGGGCCAAGTGAGGCCGGTT
>JANMQO010000258.1:0-13063 GCA_031370565.1 Chloroflexota bacterium | reverse complement strand
CCGACCAGGTAGCTCGCGTGACCGAGTCCCTTCACGAACGACTGATGCAGGAACATGACGGCTCTCCGGGGTGGGTCTTGAACTTGCTGTGCGAGGCAGCATACGCATATTTGCATAAGTGCGCAACTAACAGACTCTGATCGCGACATGGCATCCGTCGCCTTCGCGTGACGGCGCACGAGCAACGCATGGGTCGACGGCTGTATTGTTTGTTGCGCAACCGACAGACTAGGCGAAGGGGCCAGGTCCCCGCTGACCGTCCCACCACCCGCCGCGCCGATCGTCCCCAGACGAAGGACCGCCATCACCATGATCCCCGCCCCGACCATGCCCGCCCCGAACGCTCTCGGTCGCTACACCGACGCCGATCTGGAGCGCTTCCGTCGACACGCCGAGATCTGCAAAGTCTTGACCGACCCCAAACGGCTCATGTTGCTCGACGTCCTGCGCGACGGCGAGCGCTCGGTAGGTGACCTGGCCGAGGCGATTGGCGCCAGCCTGGCCAATGTGAGCCAGCATCTCGGGGTCCTGCGCCACGCCGGCCTGGTTGACACACGGCGGGTGGCGACATCGATCCGCTATCGGCTGAGCGACCCCACGATCATCGAGGCGTGCGAGGCAGTCGACCGCGTTGTCCGCAGCCGGCTGCAACTGTCCGAGGTCGGCTGAGGCCGGCCCGCCCCCGCCCTACTCCAGGTCGAACGATGGCGGGGAAACCGCTGAGGGACGAGCCCGCCCCGTCGCCGCAGGCCCGTCGCCAGCAGGCAGATGACCGCCGCCTACCCCGCGAACGGCGTCGCCGGCAGCCCGAGGCCGCCCGGCCGACAGCTGAACACGCCACCGGCGCCCGGTTGCGCCGCGAGCTCGGCGTCGGTCAGGCCGACAGTGGCCGTCGTGATGAACAGCTCCCCGAGCCGATCACCCCCGAACGCGCAGCTGGTCACCAACCGGCAGGGCAGCTCGACGATCTGGTCCAAGGTCCCGTCGGGCAAGTAGCGATGCACGGCGCCACCGCCCCACAGGGCGACCCACAGGGCACCCTCCGAATCGACCGTCAGCCCGTCCGGCACGCCGTCGGCCGGCGCGATCGCGACGACCTGGCGACGCTCGTCGATGGCCCCAGCGGACAGGTCGTAGCGGAAGGCGTCGACACCGCCGGACCCGCTGTCGATGTAGTACATCGTCCGGCCGTCCGGGCTCCAGCCCAGGCCGTTCGAGATCGTCACGTGTTCCAGCATGGTTGTCAGCCGGCCGTCCGGATCCAGCCGATAGAGCCGTCCCGCACCGGCGGTCTCCGCGTAGGCCATCGTGCCTGCCCAGAGACGTCCGGCTGGATCGCACTTGGCGTCGTTCATCCGGTTCTCGGGCCGGTCGGCCTCGACCGGGATCGTGATCTCGATGTCCGCGACCACAGGCGCGCTTGCGGACGCGTCAATCGCGCGTGGATCAGCAATCTCCGCCGGGTCGGTTCCCGGCTCGATGAACGCGAACCCTCCCGCCAGCGCCAAAACCAGCCCGCCATGTGCCCGCGGAACGGCTGCGCCCACATGGCGGCCCGTCGCCAGGCTCGGGCCCAGCAGGCCATCGGCGGGTCGAAAGCGATGGACGCGACTACCCAGGATGTCCACCCAGCGCAGCTGCCCGGTAGCCGGGTCCCAGGTGGGACCCTCGCCCAGTTGGGCCCGGGCGTCGACTCGCAGGATCGCGCGGAGCCGGCGGACGTCTGCTGCCGACGAACCACCAAGGGGAACGGTGCTGCTCAATGAGGCTCCCCTTGTGGTGGTGGGCCGGCCGTCAGGCGATCATCTGCACGCGGTCGTCCGGACCCGGCGTGGCTGATGGAGGCACACAGTAGCCGACCGGCACAGGCACCGCGGAAGGCCTCCAACGCGGGCTCGGGGCGCCCGACGACCACGGAACCTCCTGGTGGTACCTCTTGGTGGCACCTCCGGAGATCGCTGCCCTGGCATTGCGGGCCCATCGAGGTGTCCATGGATCTCATCGACGAACTGGATCCGGTCAGCGACGGCTCGTGCGTGAGCCCCGAGGCTCTCGATGCCCGGTGAACCTGTCAGGGCCAATTGCAACGTGATTCCGTCAGTCTCCCCAGACGGAGAAGACGATCACGATGTCCTCGACCGAGCAACGACAGGCACACATCGATCCGCGCTGCGGCCCTCGTCGCGGCCCTCGGTTCAGCCTTCAATTCGGTCCTCGCTTCAGCCTTCGCCGGGGCCCTCGCCGCGGCCCTCGTCGCGACCCTGACCATCGCGGTCACGCGCGGAGTAGGCACTCAGGAGCGGCGAGGCCAGCAGCAGATCGGCCGTGGCCAGGTTCGTCGCGATGGGCACGTCGTGGACGTTGCAGATGCGCAGGATCGCGCGGATGTCCGGATCGTGCGGGTGCGCGCTGAGCGGATCGACAAAGAAGAACACGGCCCGCACGCGGCCCTCGGCGACCATCGCCGCGATCTGCGCGTCGCCGCCCATCGGGCCGGACAGGACGCCGCGCGCAGGCAGACCCACCTTGTCGCGCAGCAGTGAGCCGGTTGTCGCGGTGGCGACCAGGTTGAACTCGGCCAGGCTGGTCCGGTTGTACGTGGCCCAGGCCAGCATGTCCGCCTTCTTGCCGTCATGGGCGATGAGGGCGAGGGTGTGGCGGTCCACCTGCAGTCCGGTCATGGAAGGGTCACCTCGGAGGATTCTGGGCCGGCCCGGAATTGATGCGCCACAGGTGCACCGCGGGGCAGCACAGCCAAGACTAGGATACGGGTCCCATGGACGACCGTGCTGCGCTGATCGAGACCATTCGGGCCAACGTCATCGGTGACGACGAGGCGGTCATTGGTCCGTTCGGCCTGCGCCGGGTCACCTACGCAGACTACACCGCCTCCGGCCGATCGCTCGGTTTCATCGAGGACTTCATCCGGCGGGCGGTGCTGCCGCGCTACGCCAACACCCACACCGAATCGTCCGGAACCGGCCTCCAGACGACCCGCTTCCGCGAGGACGCCCGACGGATCATCGGCGAGGCTGTCGGCGCGACCCGCGAGGAGCATGCGGTCATCTTCGCCGGCTCGGGTTCCACCGGCGCCATCGCCCGACTCATCGACTGCCTGGAGATCCGGCTGCCGGCAGACCTGGACGACCGCTACCGCCTGGCGGCACAGGTTCCGGCGAATGAGCGGCCGGTCGTGTTCATCGGGCCGTACGAGCACCACTCCAACGAGTTGCCCTGGCGCGAGTCGCTGGCGGATGTGGTGGTGATCCCCGAGGATCGGGACGGCCGGATCGACCTCGATCAGCTCGAGACGGCGCTCCTGGCGCACGCGGACCGACTGCTTCGGATCGGTTCGTTTTCGGCGGCGTCCAACGTGACCGGCATCATGAGCGACGTCCGGGCCATCTCCGTCCTGCTCCATCGCCACGGGGCGCTGTCGTTCTGGGACGTCGCGGCCGCCGCACCCTACGTCGAGATCGACATGTCGCCCGGTCGCCACAGGCCGGACGACCCTGACGCGGCGCTCGACTACAAGGACGCCATCTTCATCTCGCCCCATAAGTTCATCGGCGGGCCGGGGACTCCCGGCGTGCTCGTGGCGCGGCGCGAACTGTTCCGCAATCGCGTGCCGTCGGTACCGGGCGGCGGCACGGTCGCCTACGTCAACCCGACCGAGCATCGCTACCTCACCGACATCGAACATCGGGAAGAGGGCGGCACGCCGGCCATCGTCGAGTCGATCCGGGCGGGGCTGGTGTTCGGGCTGAAGGAGGCCGTTGGCGTGGCCGCCATCCGCGAGCGCGAGGCGTCGTTCATCGGTCGGGCGATGGAGCGTTGGTCGCGCCAACCGAACATCGAGATCCTGGGTAGCCCGACCCTGGAACGCCTGTCGATCGTGTCGTTTGTGGTGCGCTATCCGGGGCCCGAAGGACGGCCACAGCATCTGCACCACAACTACGTGGTCGCGCTGCTCAACGACCTGTTCGGGATCCAGTCGCGCGGCGGCTGCTCGTGCGCCGGACCGTACGGCCATCGGCTGCTCGGGATCGATCTCGCGACCTCGCACGACTTCGAGCGCGAGATTGGTCGTGGGGGCGAAGGGATCAAGCCCGGTTGGGTCCGGGTCAACTTCAACTACTTCCTGAGCGAGCCCGTCTTCGAGTTCCTGCTGGCCGCCATCGAGATTGTCGCGGCGGACGGCTGGCGGCTGTTGCCGCAGTACCAGTTTGAACCGGCCAGCGGCCTGTGGCGCCATGCCGGCGGGCGCGCCGAGCCGCCGATGAGCCTGCGCGACGTGGCCTACCGCGACGGCCAGATGACCTACCCCGATCTGCGCCGGATGGAACCCGAAGCGGCCCTCGCCGGCTACCTCGAGGAGGCGCGCCGGATCCTGGCCAACGGGGCGCGCTTGCCGACCGCAATCTCGGGCGAGACTGCACTCCAGGCCGGCACGACCGACCGGATCGCCTCCGCGGCAACCGCCCCTCGCGCAGCTCGGGATCCAGCGCTTCGGGCAGACTTCGAACGCCTGCGTTGGTTCCCGCTGCCGGACGAGATCGGCACAGACCCGCGCTGATCTGGGCTGGTCGGCGCTGATCTCGGTGCCCGGAGCGAGTCCGTTCGTGTACCGTTCGATGGCGTGAAGCTGCTCCACTTTTCCGATCTCCACCTCGATGCCCAGTTCGGCTCGGCGTCGGCGGGCTCGGCGCGGCAGCGCAGAGAGGACCTGCGGACGACCCTGGGCAGGATCGTGGACCTTGCCCTGGACGAGCACGTCGACGCCGTGCTGTCGGGCGGGGACCTCTACGAGCACGAGCGGATCACCCCGGACACGGCTGCCTTCCTGCGCTCGGCATTCGCACGCCTGGCGCCGATCCGGGCCTTCCTCGCCCCGGGGAACCATGACTGGTTCGGCCCGACCAGCGCCTACCGGCAGATCGACTGGAGCTCGAACGTCCATGTCTTCCAGGAGGATCGCCTGCGGCCGGTCGAGCTCGCGCCTGCTATCACCCTGTGGGGTGCGGCGCACCGGGCGCCGGCCAACACGGACGACTTCCTGGGCGGGTTCCGGGTGGATCGGCCGGGCATCAACCTGGCCCTGTTCCACGGCGCCGAGCGTGGCGGGCTTCCCTTCCAGGAGCAAGGCAAGGCCCCGCACGCGCCGTTCGACGCCCCGGAGATCGAGCGAGCCGGCCTGGACCATGCCTTCGTGGGCCACTTTCACAGCCCCCGAGATGCGGTCCGCCACACCTACCCGGGCAACCCGAACCCACTCACCTTCGGCGAGACCGGGCAGCGCGGCGCGGTCATCGCGACCATCGGACCGGATGGCTTGGTCGACCGCAGGCGAGTCACCGTCGCCGTGAGCGAGGTCCACGATCTGACCGTCGATGTCAGCGGAGCTGCCGACAGACAGACCATCCGCGACGCCGTGGCGCTGGGACTGGTCGGGCTGGAGGGAACGGTCCGGCTGACCCTGACCGGCGAGATCGAGCCCGGTGTCGAGCTGGCCCGGGCCGACATCGAACCGCTCGGGGACGGCCTGCAGCGCTTCGTCGTCCGACTCGACAGGGTCCGGATCGGCTACGACCTGGCGACCATCGCGCACGAACCGAGCGTCCGGGGCCAGTTCGTCACGAACGTCGCCGCCCAGGGGCTCGACCCGGACTTCGAGCGACGAGTCATCGCGGCCGGCCTGCGCGCCCTCGACGGCCGGACCGACCTCGAGATCGACTGAGCGTGCGTATCGAGCGCGTGACAGCGCACGCCTTCGGACCACTCCACGATGAGACCCTCGAGTTCGCCCCCGGCATGACCCTGGTCTACGGCCGCAACGAAGCCGGCAAGTCGAGCTGGCACGCCGCGCTGTACGCCGGACTGTGCGGCGTCCGGCGGGCCAAGGGCCAACCACTGGCCGAGGACCGAGAGTTCCGCGAGCAGCACAAGCCGTGGGACGGCGAACGCTGGGAGACCGAAGTCCTCCTCCGGCTCGAGGACGGCCGCCGGATCGAGCTCCGCCAGGACCTGGCCGGACGGGTGGCCTGCCGGGCGACCGACATCGGGCTCGGCCTCGACGTGTCCGCCGAGGTGATGTACGAGGGTTCGCCCGATGGTTCGCGCTGGCTGGGCCTGGACCGACGGGCGTTCCTGGCCACGGCCTGCGTCGACCAGGCCGAACTGCTGGCCGTGGCTCAAGATCCCAACCGACTGCAGGAGCACATGCAGCGCGCGGCGGCCACTCGCGGGACCGACGCCACCGCGGTGGAGGCGATCCAGCGCCTCGAGCATGTTCGGCGAGAGCAGGTGGGGGCCGATACCGCGAACAGCGTCAAGCCGCTCCGTCGAGCGAGACGTGAGATCGAGGCGGCCGAGCGTGCACTGGGCGACGCCCGGGAGCGGCATGACGCATTCCTCGCCCTGAGCGCCAGCGCCGAGGCAGCGCGCGGGCGGGCAGAGGCTGCCGAAGCGGAGGCACGCAGGCTCGCGGCGGGCGTGGCCGACAGTCGGGCCGTGGCAGCCCGCGCGCGCGCTGACCGAGCGGCCGCCCTGCTGACGCGCCATCCTGACGGCCCACCGGCCGGCCTGGTCTCGGGCGACCACGTGAGCCAACGGGTAGCGGCCGCCCTCGACGCCTGGGAACGACGGCCCAGCCCGGTCGTCCTCGGTGGGCCCTCGGCCGACGTGCTGCAGCAAGAACTGGCGCGCCTGCCGGCGGAACCGACCGGCGATCTGGCCCCGGCCCAGGTGGTGGTCCGCGCCAAGGCCGAATTCGACCGACGTCAGGAGGCCCTCCGACTGCTCGACCCGCCGCCGGTGCAGCCGACCGTACCGATGACCGCTGGTCTCGATGCCGCGGCGCTCCTGGATCTGGCCGCTCGACTGGAAGCGACGGAATCGACGGAGTCGACGGGCGCGGAGCGAAGGGCGACGGGTCCGGCCGGGCGGTTGCTGCCCAGGACAGCGCGACCGGGCGGCGTCGGACGGCGCGAGCAGGCGCTGTGGGTCGGCGCCGGGACTGCAGCAGTGAGCGGGTCGCTCGTCCTGGCTGGTGTCCTGGGCGGTGCGCTCGCGGGCACCATCGGGTCGGCTGGTTGGGCCGTGGTCGGGCTGCTGTGCCTGGTCGCCGGGCTGGGCCTGGCGCGTAGCGCCGCGCACGACCGAGCACGGCGATTGCCCGGGACGAGCGAGGCGGATTGGGCGGCGACTGGTGGCGACCGTGCAGACCGCGAGACCGACCGCGAGACCGCGCGCGCCTTCGCAGCCCAGGCCGGCCTGCCCACCACGAGCGCGGGGCTGCGCGAGCTCGCCGAGGCTCGCCGAGGCGCGGACGCGAGCGAGGTCCGGCTGGTCACCTGGATCCAGCTGGAGGCAGATCGCCGGGCTGCCAAACAGGCCGCCGAATCGACCCTGGTCGAACTCCTTGCGGCGCGCGACGTCGATCCGGCCCTCGGCCCGGAGACCGGCTACGAACTGTATCTGGCCAATTGCCAGTCGCGCTCGGAACTGGCCCGCCAAGCGTCCCGCGCTGCGGGCCTGGGGCCGGCGATCGAAACCCGGCGCAGGCTGGAGCACAACGCGGCCGAGGTGCGTCGACGGATCGAGACGACGGAAACGGAACTTTGGCAGGTCGCCCATCTGGCCAACGTCGGCGAGGTGCCGGCCGAGCTTGCTGGCGTCGTGGCGGCACTCCACGCCTGGCAGAGTGAGCGAACCTCGGCCGTAGCCTTGGCCGAGACTGCGCTCGGCGATTGGGGCGAGCTGGAGACCCTGCTCGGGGGACGCACCCTGGCGGCGCTGCAAGCGGACGCAGAGCGGCTGGCACACCGAGCAGCCGACCTGGGCGAGGATCTGGGCGACTCAGCCATCGCGCTCGACCAGATCGGGGCAACCGCGGACCTCGTCGCCCAGGGCACCGGCGTCCGTCAGCCGACGTTCGAGAACGGCGACCCTGAGCGTCACCTCGCCGACCTCGAGCGTCGAGCGAGCACAGCCCGCGCCGACGCCGAGCGAACCACCGGTCAGCTGACCGAGATGGCGCTCGGCCTGCCCAGCGTCGTCGAGGCCGAGGAGCGCCGCGCGGCCGCCACCGCCGAGCTCGAACGCGTCGAGCTCCTGGATCGCGTGCTCGAAACGACGCTCACCCTGCTCCGCCAGGCGGAGCAACGCGTCCATCGTGACCTGGCTCCCATCTTGAACGCGTCGATCGCGGCGCGGTTGCCCCGGATCAGCGCCGGTCGGTATCTCGAGGCAGCGGTCAATCCCGCCGACCTGGCCGTTCGGGTCAAGGCTGCGGACGGCGGGCAGTGGCGCGATGCTCGGCGGCTATCGCACGGCACCCGCGAGCAGATCCACCTGCTCCTGCGCGTGGCCATGACCGAACAACTCGTGACCCCCGGTGAGATCGCGCCACTCCTCCTCGACGAGGTCACCGTCCAGTCCGACCAGCGCCGCGCCACGGAGCTGCTGGACCTCCTCCATGACCTGAGCCGAGAGCGCCAGGTCATCCTGTTCACGCACGACGAACGGGCGCTCGCCTGGGCTCGGCAGGCGTTCGCCGGCCCGGCCGATCGACTGGTCGAGCTGGGCGCCGCCGGCGGCGCGGTCTGAGACACCGCCTGGGCGAAGCCGGTCGCCGGCGGCGCGGTCAGCCAATCCAGATTGCCGCCCAGCCGATCGCGGGTCAGGTTCTGCCCGGGACGCCGCACGCTCCCCCTGCACGAATGGGGGGTGTTCTGGTCGTCCCATCGAACGGCACGCTAGCGCGTGATGACATCGACCGTCATGCACACAGTCCGCGCAACGGGAGCCTCGCTGCTCCGTCGAGGCATCCGCTCCGGCAGCCGAGTTCGACTTGACCCGCTGCTGCTCCTTGCCGCGAGCCTGGCCGTGCCCGCGGTCCTCAGCCAGCTGATTCAGCCAGGACCGTGGGCGGGCGTGGTCATCGGACTGGCGGGGCTCAGCGTGGCGACGCAGGCCATCTTGGCTCGTGTCGCCCGTGGTGTCGACTGGCTCACCTGGCTTGGCGGCGCCACCTTCCGCCTGGCCCTCGCGACGGCGTTCGTCGGCGTTGCCAGCCAGCTGACCGGCGAGGGTCTGTTCCGACCATTGGCGGCGCTCTACCTGCCGATCGTGGCCCTGGCCGGTGCCTATGGCTTCCGGCCCGTGGCGGTGGTCGGCGTGGTCGCCCTGGCTACCTATGTCGGACCGGCCATCTTCATCCCGGCGGCTGGTGCCGCAACGCTGGCCCAGCGCGGCCTCACGCTTGTGGCAGCCGGCCTCATTCTGGCCGTCGGAGCCAGGCAGACCGTGGCCTCGCTGGAGGCGACCCTGGTCCGCTTGCGTGACACGCTCGCGGAGGGACGTCGCCGAACTCGCCAGGTCGCGGCCGTCGAAGCTGTCGGCAGGGTGCTTGCCGCGCACGGCCCCGACGCCGCTGCCCTCGACCAGGTCATGGACCTGCTGCACCACCGGTTGGGCTACAGCCACGTGTCGCTTTTCCTCGAGGCCGGCGGTTCCCTCGAGGCGAGCGCCCAGCGCGGCTACGCGCCGCCCCTGCCGACCTTCGACGGCCGCGTGGGAGTCATCGGCCGCGTCATGCGAACGCACGAGGCGGTCTTTCTGCCCGATGTTCGCGCGGACGCGGACTTCCTCGCCATCACCCCTGATTTGATCAGCGAAATCTGCGTCCCACTGCTGGCGGCCGGCGACCTGCTCGGCGTGGTCAACGTCGAATCGGGCTCGGTCCCACTCGACGAAACGGATCTGGCCTCCATCCTGCTGGTCGCGGATCGACTGGCCTCGGCGCTGGCGCTGGCGCGTGAGCGCCGACTGCTCGCGGATCGGGCAGATCTCTTCCTCAGCCTGACTCGGTTCGGGGCGAGCATCAACGCCAGCCTGGACCCGGACCGCCTGTATCCGGCGATCATGCACGGCGTGCAGGACGTGCTCCGAACCGAATGCGTGGCCCTCACCTCGGTCGACCGGCCGACCGGCCTGTTCCGGATCGAGTCCATCGCCGGTGGTGACCCGAGCGCCCTGGGGCGTGCGGTCGAGAGCGGCTCGACGATGGCCGGACGTGCCATCGAGGAGCGCGCCACCGTGGTCGACGACGCGTATCCCTGCGACCTCTCGCCGGTCGACGCAGACGGTCGCCGATCGATCACGTCATCGCTGTCCGTGCCACTGCTCCATGACGATGTCGTGATGGGCGCGATCACCATCGTACGCACGACCGACCAGCCGTTCAGCCAGACGGAGCGCGAGGTCCTCGAGGTGCTTGGCAGCCAGGCCGCCCTGGCGGTGAGCAACGCGTTTCTGCTCCAGGACGTCACCGAAGCATCCATTCGGGACAGCCTGACCGGCCTCCACAACCGGCGCCACCTCGACGCATCGCTCGGCCGGATGGTCGCGGCGCGCCAGCGGGCTGGGGTGGCTTCGCGCGGCCGGATGACGATCATCCTGTTCGACCTGGACCAGTTCGGGGCATTCAACAAGAACCACGGCCATCAGATGGGCGACACCGTGCTGCGGGGCTTCGGACGATTGCTGCTCGAACGTTCGCGCGCCAGCGACATGGTGGCGCGCTACGGCGGCGAGGAGTTCGTCATGATCCTGGAGAACGCCACGCTGACGGACACCGTCCGCGTCGCCGACGAGATCCGGGCGAGCTGGAGCCGGACCACGTTCCAGGGCCGGGACGGGCAGCCGCTGCAAGCCACGGTGTCTGCCGGCTGTGCCGAACTCGGTCCGAACGGGAGCACCGTCGATGCCATGTTCGCGGCCGCAGACGCAGCGTTGAGTGCCGCCAAGCGAGGTGGGCGCAACCTGGTCATCGCTGCCTGACGAGCTACGTCCTCGACAGCGTTCAGTCCTGGTCAGGCAGCATCTTGCCCGGATTGAGGATGCCCAGCGGGTCCAGCGCCGTCTTGATCGAGCGCATCATGGCGACCGCGCCGGGACCCCGTTGGAGTTCCAGGTAGTCCCGCCGCGAGGTGCCGATGCCGTGTTCGCCGGTGACCGTCCCGCCGAGCGCGATCGCCGCCCGGTAGAGAGCGTCCGTGGCGCGTTTGAGCTTGGCCTCGCCGTCCGGGTCGTCGCGCTCCAGGATGATGTTGGGGTGGAGGTTGCCATCGCCGACGTGGCCGAACGTGGCGATCGTCAGGCCCTGCTCGGCGGCCACGCGCTCGATCGCCGCGAGGAGTTCCGGGACACGGCCCCGGGGCACGCCGACGTCTTCCATCCGGGCCACGCCCAGCCGCTCCATCGAGCGGAACGCGAGCCGGCGCGCCTGTCGGAGCCAGTCCGCCTCGGCCGGGTCGGCGGCAATGATCGTGGCCGTCGCACCGGTTGATTCGCAGGCCGCCGCGGCCGTCGCGAGGGCCGCGACTGCCGCCTGGCCCGGCAGGTCCGATTCCACCAGGAGCATCGCCGCAGCGTCCCGGTCCAGGCCCAGCTGATGGTCGTCGTCGACCGCCCGGATCGTCGTCCGGTCCATCAGCTCCAGCGTGCACGGCTCGACGCCGGCATCGGTCATCGCCGAGACGGCCCGGCCGGCTCCATCCAGGCTGGCGAAGAACGCGATGAGCGTCGCCTTCGGTGGCGGTGTCGGCCGCAGCCGGAGGGTCGCCTCGGTGACCAGCGCGAGCGTGCCCTGGCTGCCGACGATGAGCGGGATGAGCCCGTAGCCAGCCACATCCTTGACCGTCCGGCCGCCCAGCCGAACGACCGAGCCGTCCGCGGTCACCACCTCCAGGCCGATGACCGCATCACGGGTGACCCCGTACTTGACGCAGCACAGCCCGCCTGCGTTCGTGCCCAGGTTGCCGCCGATCGTGCACGTTTCGTAGCTGGCTGGATCCGGCGCGTAGAACAGACCCTCGGCCGCGACGGCCTGCTTGAGATCCGCGTTGATGACGCCCGGCTGGGTCACCACGACGAGATTCGCGCGGTCGATCGCGAGCACTCGGTTCATCCGGGTGAAGGCGATGGTCAGGCCGCCCTCGACGGCGATCGAGCCACCGCTCAAGCCCGTGCCGGCACCGCGCGCGACCACCGGCACGCGGTGGGCGGCTGCCAGCCGGACGAGTTCGGCGACCTGGGCCGTCTCGGTCGGCAGGGCCACCGCGAGCGGGAGTGGCGGCTGGAGGTAGGCGGTCTCGTCGCGCCGATACGGCTCCCGGTCCAGCTCGTCCGTGAGCAGGCGCAGGTCCGGCAGGCGCGTTTCGATCGCGCGCAGGAACGCGGCGCGGGTGGCCGCGTCCGGGACGGGGACCGACCCTGGGGCAGTTGCGCTGCCGTCGACGGCTGACATGCGCGCAGGATACCGCTGGGGCCGTCGCCCGCATCGGGCGCCGTATCCCGTGCACGTCGTGGCGGGGGCACGGCCCCGAGGCGATCAGGCCTGAGCCGGCTCCCCAGTGCCTGGGCCGCCGACGCTCAAGGTCAGCTGGTCGACGCCCCGGACGATCCGGATCTCGTAGGGCGTCGGCAACGCCCCGATCGCCTCGAGCAACGCGTCGGCATCGGCGACCGGCGTACCGCCGACCTCGGTGATGAGATCGCCCTCGACGATCCCGGCCCGTGCGGCGGGTCCGCCATCCTCAACGCCTCGGACGAGCAGACCATCGCGCTCGGGCAGGCCGACCGAGCGACGAAGCCGCCGGGCGACGTGCGCCGGCGCAAGCGTGACGCCGAGCCGCGGCCGAGCCACCGGCTCACCCCGACCGAGCGCCTCGATCCGCTGGCGAAGTGCCGCGTCGGCCGGCAGGGCGAGGTAGAAACCCTCGCCCAGGCGATTTGTGTTCAGGCCCACGAACCGGCCCTCGGCGTCGACGACCGGCCCGCCGGACGAGCCGGGCGCGAGTGGCGCCGTATGCTCGAGGCTGCCGCCGATCCGTCGGCCCCCGGGACCGCGGAACGCCCGGGCCACCGCCGAGACGGTCCCGAACGTGACCCGCATCCCGCCACCTGGCGAGGCAGCCGCGCCGAACACGACGGATCCCACCCCGACCGTCTCTCCGCCGCCCCAGGCGAGCGGGCTGGCGTCGCCGGTCTCCACCTCGAT
>JANMQO010000257.1:0-2578 GCA_031370565.1 Chloroflexota bacterium | reverse complement strand
GCGTCGAGGAGCTCGTCGGCGGAGCCGCGCTCGGGCGCGTCGAAGAGCGCCTCGTCGAGCTCCGCGGCATCGGGCGCGTCGGCGGCGGTCGGGGTCATGTCCGGGCCGGCCGGGGGTCGCGCTCGAGTTGTCGAATCGGTCATGCCCGGAGTCTACCGTCGGCGCCACCCGAGACGCGCAGCGCGGCTGCCGCCCGGGGCCCGGCTGCCCGCGAGCGGACCGATGAATTCATCGAGTGACACGCGCTCCGGTCGACGACACAATCGATCGACGAGTCGGACGGGAGGACATCCGGTTGATTGCCGCGGGCGGCATTCGCTGCTGGGATGTTCCTATGCGAAACCGCAAAGAGGATGGCCCGGTCGCGACGGCACCTGACGCTTCGTACGAACACCCGCCGATCGCGCGCCGCGGCCTCGTCGAAAGCTGGTCGGCTCTCTCCGACGGTCGCAGGTCTCCTCGTCCTCCCGAATCGGGGACGTGGACAGTTGCAGCATGGTGATCCGTCACCCATTCCGCCGGCGAGGACAACCGCTGATGCCTGCCACCAGGACGAGTCCGATGGTCCGCGCTCGTCGACTCCTCGTTGTGGCGCTCGTGGGTGTGCTGCTCGGGATCGGACTGTTCTGGGGCGTCTCGGCGGTCACCACCCCGCGGCGGACCACGGCGCTGTACGACCCGCCCGTCCTCGCAGGCCAGCAGATCCCGGGCTACTGCTCGGGTGGCGTCTATGCGCGGCACGGCGACAGCATCGTCCTGACTTCGTCACCGCACTGCGGCAACGAGGGCACGGTTGAAGGCGACCAGGGTGTCGCCGGACCATGGGCACAGGACGCCACGTGCCCGTATGCCGGTCATACCTGCCACGCGTCGGACATGAACTACATCGTGGTCGCGCGGGACCGCATCCCGTGGGGTCACCTCAACTTCATCGACCTTGGCGTCGGCGGCTACCGCGTACTCGAGCCGGGCGCGAAGTCACTGACCTGCTCCGAGATCGCAATCGGCGACCCGATCGAGATGGACGGGCGCAACATCTACCGGACCGGATCCGTGGCCGAGAAAGGCGAGAACCTCCAGCCGCCGGCACAGGACGGTTCCTACTTCCCGTGCATGATCGTGTCGACCCTTCAGGTCGGTGGTGGCGACTCGGGCAGCGTCGTCCTGCTCCGCGGCATCCCGGCCGGGATCACGAGCCGGTCATTCGGCGGCAACCTTGGTTTCACACCGCTGGCCGAGGGTCTCGCAGAACTTGGGCTGGACCTCTGTACGACGCCCGATTGCGGCCTCGTGCCTCCACCGACCGGAGGGGTCAAGTGACGCCCATGGCGCCGTGAAACGTGTCGGCAACGCGGCTCTTCCATCGGCTCGGCTCAGGCGGACACACGGCCCGCGGGCAGGTCGACCGACTTGTCGCCGGTTGCATCGAGAACAGGGTGCTCGTAAGCGACGACGCTCGAGCTCTTCCCCTCGTGAAGGGGGGATGGTGGGCGACACTGGACTCGAACCAGTGACCTCTTGCATGTCAAGCAAGTGCTCTAACCAGCTGAGCTAGCCGCCCGTCGGGATTGTCAGTGTCGTGCTTGGCTATACCCGATAACTGTCAATCCCTCCCGTCGACCTCTTGACCATAGCGCTCCTACACCCTATAACTGCGAGTGTTCCAGTCTCGCACGAGGTCCAGGCACGTGACAGTCAAATCGGCCAACAGTCCGCGCATTGTAGCAACCACCGGCGACCTCGGCGACAACCTCGCCCGGTTCCGGCGCAGCCTCCGCGCCGAGAACGTGTCGCCGAACACGATCCTCGCCTACTGCGGGGCGGTCGAGCGGCTTGTCGACTTCGTGGTCGGAGCGGGCCTACCCACCGATGTTGCCGCCATCCGCGGTGACCATATCGAGGCATTCATCGCCGACGCCCTCGACCGGTTCAAGCCAGCGACCGCCAACCACCGCTTCCGAGGCGTCCAGCGCTTTTTCAATTACCTCGTCGACGAGGGCGCGCTCGAGGCGTCGCCGCTAAGCCGGATGCGGCCACCCCGGATCCCCGAGGACCCGCCGGCGGTCCTCATGCGGGCAGAGCAGGCCCGCCTCCTTGCGGCTTGCGACGGCTCGGACTTTGAGGCCCGTCGCGACAAGGCGATCGTCAGCGTGTTCCTGGACACTGGCGCTCGGCGCGCGGAGGTGGCTGGACTGCGATGGACGCCAGACAATGAGCTGACCAACGACATCGATCTCGACGCGCGGGCGATCCGCGTCATCGGCAAGGGCCGTCGGGAGCGGCTCGTCCGGATCGGCCACAAGACCGTCAAGGATCTCGATCGCTACCTCGCCGCTCGGGTGCGCCACCCCCAGGCAAACCTCGCGTCGCTATGGCTGGGTCGCCGCGGGGCACTGACGGACTCGGGGATCGGCCAGATGGTCCAGGAGCGCGGGAGGGCGGCCGGCCTGGGCGAGAACTTCCACCCCCACCAGCTGCGGCATACGTTTGCCCACGAGTGGCTGAGCGGCGGCGGGAACGAGGGCGACCTCATGCGGCTCGCCGGATGGCGCTCCCGGGCCATGCTGCAGCGCTATGC
>JANMQO010000241.1:0-7212 GCA_031370565.1 Chloroflexota bacterium | reverse complement strand
CGTCGCCGGGCTCGGACGGGTGCTCGCTGTACCGATCCTGGCGCTGACCGATCTGCCACCCTGGGACAACAGCGCGATGGATGGCTACGCGCTGCTGGCGGCCGACGTGCACGCCGCCACGGCCGATCGGCCCGTCCAGCTGCGGGTCATCGGAGAAGTCGCCGCCGGATCGATGGGCTCGGTCACCTTGGCCTCGGGAACCTGTATCCGGATCGCCACCGGCGCGCCCCTTCCGCCGGGCGCGGATGCCGTGGTGCCGGTTGAGGCGACGACGCCCTGTTCGGCCGATGGCTCAGCGCTGGGGGAGCGCGGTCGCGACGCATCCGGACCGCTGCCGCCGATATGCGCCGTCCACGACGCCGTCCGGCCGGGCAACGCCATCCGGCGTCGCGGCGAGGACATCCGAGCCGGCGCCACCGTGCTGCCGCCAGGAACCGTCCTCCATGCACCGGCCATCAGCCTGGCTGCGGGCGTCGGCTCGGCCACCGTGACCGTTCATCGCCGACCGCGAGTGGCCGTGCTGGCCACCGGCGACGAGATCCGGCCGGCTGGCGCGCCACTGGGTGCCGCGGGCATCCCCGATGCCAACGGCCCAGGCTTGCGAGCCATGGCCATCGCCGCGGGCGCCGACGTCATCGATCTCGGGATCGCCCACGACGAATTGAGCGACGTGCTGACCCGCCTTCGCCGCGGTCTTGCCGAGGCGGACATCATCGTCGTCAGCGGCGGCGTCTCGGTCGGACCGTACGATGTCGTCAAGCTGGCCTTCGATACGATCGGCCGGATGGATCTCTGGCGGGTGGCGGTCCAACCGGGCAAGCCATTCGCCTTCGGTCTGGCCGCGCGAACCGCCGGGGAAGGCACCGTCCTGCTGTTCGGCCTGCCGGGCAACCCGGTCAGCTCGTTCGTCACGTTCGAGCTGTTCGTCCGCCCGGCCATCCGCCGACTGGCCGGGCAGCCACGAATCTATCGACCGACGGATCGCGGCGTGCTGCTCGATCCCGCCTCCACCGCCCCCGGCCGACGAGCGTACCTGCGCGTCCGAGCGGAACGCGATGCTGGCGGCACCCCGCTACGCGACGCCCAAGGCCGGGTGCAGCTGCGCCTGGCCGGCGGCCAGGGCAGTCACATGCTGGGGGCGCTGGCCACGGCCGACGCCCTGGCCGTGGTGCCGGAGGAGGTTGAGGTATCACCCGCGGGAGCCGAGGTGGAACTCTGCTGGCTCGATGCCTGAGCGTAGTCCCGTCCCCGGGTACGTCCCGGCCGCAGGACGGACATCTGTTGCGGGCCCCTGTACGAACCGGTCACGCACGGCCCACAATCCAGCCAACGGCGGCACTCATGCCGCACCCGCCTGGGCACCCGGACAGAGCCCGGCCAAGACCTATCAATTCACACCGACTCGGACCGCGCGCCGACCCTGAACCACCCGGAGGCCGTCCGATGGACCGCAAGCCAGCCCCTCGCTCCGAACGCCGCCGCCTGACCCACCTCGATCGTTCGGGCCGACCGCGCATGGTCGATGTCGGTGCCAAACCAGCGACCGCGCGGCGCGCCGTGGCGGAAGCCTTCGTGGCCTGTTCTCCGGAGACGCTCAGCCTCGTCATCGACGGAGCAACGACCAAGGGCGACGTGCTGACCGTGGCCGAATTGGCCGGTGTCATGGGCGGCAAGCGCACCAGCGACCTCATCCCGCTGTGTCACCCGATTGCGCTCACGGACCTGCTCGTCCAGGTGGTCCCGGATCGTGCGGCAGGCGGACTGCGGATTCGATCCGAGGCGGCCACGGTGGGCCCCACCGGGGTAGAGATGGAAGCGCTGATGGCGGCCTCGGTCGCCGCGTTGACGGTCTACGACATGGTCAAGGGGGTCGAGCGGGGCGTGGAGATCCGCTCCCTCCGGCTCATTTCCAAGAGTGGCGGCAACAGCGGCGACTGGATCCGCCCGGGCAGTGAACCGGCCCCAGCGCGGCCGCTGCCATTGGAACGACGGCCGGGCGACCGCACGGCCGGACGGATCGTCTCCCCGCGCAAGCCTCGGTCATGACCGAGGCGGCTCTGCCGGGTCAGGGTCGACGCGCCTTCGTGCTCACGGCCAGCGATCGGAGCGCGGCCGGGACCCGGCAGGACACCTCCGGCGCCCTCATCGCCGAGCGCCTGGTTGGACTTGGCTTTGTGGTTGAGCGCAGCGTCGTGCCGGACGAGCGTGCGCAGATCGAGGCCGCCATCCGCGGCGCAGCAGGGACCTGCGCGCTTGTTCTCACGACCGGTGGCACCGGTCTCACGCCACGCGATGTGACACCCCAGGCCACGGCTGCCGTCATCAAGTACGAGGTGCCCGGCCTGGCCGAACTCATCCGCGCCGAAGGCCGCCGCTCGACGCCCATGGCTGCGCTGTCACGGGGCATCGTCGGGGTGCGTGGCCAGACGCTGGTGGTCAACCTGCCGGGCAGTCCGCGCGGCGCCATCGAATCGCTCGAGGCGATCGTGCCCATCCTGGGCCACGCGCTTGACACGCTGGCCGGCCCGTTTGACCACGACGCCCCGCCGCCGCCGCGGGCCGTCGGGGAGCGGACCGATCCGTGACCACCTGGTTCCCCATCTTCGGCCATGTCCCCGGCCATCCGCTCATGTTTCAGCTGTTGTGGAGAGCGGTCAGCGCGCTACCCGTGCTCGACAGCAGGTGGCGCCGAACCGCGCGATGCTAGGATCGCGGCACGTGACTGCGTCGAACCAGCCAGCTGCCTACCCGTCTGCCGCCTACCGCTTGACCGACGAGCAACGCGCCCTGCGCGACGCCGTCCGGTCGCTGGCCCGCGACCGCGTCGCACCGCGTGCCGCGGAGATCGATCGCAGCGGCACCTTCCCCACGGACCTGCGGGAGCTGCTGGCGACCCAGGACATCCTGGCCCTGCCGTTTCCCGCCGTCTATGGCGGCCTTGATGCGGACCTGCTCACGATCTGCCTGGCCATCGAGGAGTTGAGCGCGGCGTGCGCCACAACGGGCCTCATCCTGGCGGTGCACGAACTTGCCTCGCTGCCGATCCTGCAGTCGGGCAGCGAGGCGCAGCAGGCACGTTGGCTGCCCGACCTGGCTGCTGGCCGCCGCCTCATCGCCTTCGCCCTGACCGAGGCCGGGGCCGGCTCGGATGCGGGCGCGGTGGCCATGCGCGCCAGGCGCGACGGGGACGAGTACGTCCTCGACGGCACCAAACGGTTCATCAGCCACGGCAGCGTGGCCGACCTCATCGTGGTCTTCGCGCTGACCGATCCTGCTGCCGAACGCTACCGCAACCTGTCCTGCTTCGTGGTCGAGGTGCCGACGCCCGGTTTCTCGATCGGACGACTGGAGCACAAGATGGGTTTGCGTGGCTCGCCGACCGCGGAGTTGCTGTTCGATGGCGTGCGCGTGCCGGCCGACGGGCGCCTGGGCGCCGAGGGTGAAGGCTTCGCCATCGCCATGCGCACGTTCGAACGATCGCGTCCCGGGATCGCCGCGCAGGCGGTCGGCATCGCCCAGGGTGCACTGGACGTGGCCACTCGCTACGCCACCGAGCGGATACAGTTCGGACGGCCCATCGGCGATCAGCAACTCGTCCAGGCGTTGCTGGCCGATATGGAGGCGGCCACCGCGTCGGCGCGCGCCCTGCTGTACACGGCCTGCACTGCCATCGAGACCGGCGAGGGCGACCCCGCCCGGTGGGCCGCCCTGTGTAAACTCGTGGCGGGCGACGCAGCCATGCGAGTGACCACGGACGCCGTCCAGGTGCTGGGCGGCTACGGCTATCTTGAAGACTTTCCCGTGGAGCGCATGATGCGGGACGCCAAGGTCACGCAACTGTACGAAGGGACCCAGCAGATCCAGCGACTGGTCATCGCGCGATCCATGCTGGCCGCCCAGGGTTGACCGGGCGCGCCAGCCCGGATCCGTCCCACTTCCCGTTCCATCTCGTCATCTGGAGGTCGCAACCCCGTGCGGATTGTCGTGCTGGTGAAGCCCGTACCCGATACGACCGGCCAGGAACACCTTGGTCCGGACCTGAGGGTGGACCGGATGGCCGATCCCGCCGTACTGAACGCCAACGACGAGTACGCCCTCGAAGCTGCGCTCAAGTTGCGTGAAGCGGCAGGCGAAGGCACGGTGACGCTCCTGACAATGGCTCCGGCACACGCCCCCGAGGCGCTCCGGAGGGCGCTTGCCATGGGTGCCGACGGCGGCGTGCTGGTAACCGATCCCGCGCTCGAAGGTGCCGACACCTTGACCACGGTCCGGGTGCTGGCCGCCGCTCTCGCTCGCCTCGAATACGACCTGGTGCTGGCAGGCTCCGATACCTCCGACGGCGGTGCGGGCATCGTGGGGGCCGGTGTGGCTGCCCTGGCCGGCCTGCCCTACCTGTCTGCCGCCGCCCGGATCGAGCCGACTGCTGGTCGCGTTCGAGTCCACCGGATCAGCCCGACCGGGTACGACCTGCTCGAGGCCCCGCTGCCCGCCTTCATCGTGGCAACCCAGGCTCTGGGCGAGCCGCGCTATCCGTCCCTGCGTGGGATCATGGCCGCCCGGGCCAAGCAACTGGACGTCTGGAGTCTGGTCGACGTCGGCCTCGACCCAGCAAGCGTCGGCGGTGCGCAGTCCACGACTCGGGTCACGGCCACCCGCCAGCCGCCCGCCCGCGAGGCGACCAGGGTGATCCACGAGCCGGCCGCCGTTGCTGCGGTCCAGGTCGCTGACTTCCTGGCCGCCCGGAGGCTCATCTGATGCCTGGCGCCATCTGGATGGTGGCCGAACAGCACGGTGGCACCCTGGCCCGCATCTCCACCGAAACCGCGACGCTGGCCCGCCAGCTGGGCGAGGCAGCCGGCGCTGAGGTCGTCGGCATCATCGTGGGCAACGCGCCCGGCGCAGCGGCGGCAGAGCTCGCCCGCTACGTACCTCGCGTCGTGGCCGTCAAGGCCGCTGCCGCGGCCACCACGGCCGAGGCAGCGGTGGTGGCGTCGGCCGTCGCCGAACTGGCCGCCGCCGAATTGCCGGCGGCCATCCTCCTCGGCGCGAGTTCCGATGGGCGCGACGTGGCGGGCATGCTCTCGGTCCTGCTCGGCTGGGGCGTGCTGGCCAACGCGACGCAGGTGACCTGGGACGGTGGCCCCGTCGTCGAGATGAGCGCGTTCGGCGGCCGGCTTTTCACCACCAGCTGCTTCACCGCCGAGCATGGCATCGTGACCGTCCGGCTCGGGGCGACGACGGCCGAACCGGCCAGCGTCGCAGGTCAGGTGATCACCGCCCAGCCTGCCTCGGCAGCCAGCCTGCCAACCGTCAGCCTGCTCGAACGCGTGTCCGAGGCGAGCGCCGCGATTCCCATCGAGGAGGCTCGGGTCATTGTGGCCGGCGGGCGCGGCGTTGGTGGACCCGAAGGTTTTCGGATCGTGCAGGCGCTTGCCGATGCGCTCGGCGGTGCCGTGGGTGCCTCCAGAGCGGCCGTCGACGCAGGCTGGATCCCGTACAGCCGGCAGATCGGGCAGACGGGCAAGATCGTCAAGCCAGGCCTGTACGTTGCCCTGGGCATCTCCGGCGCCATTCAGCACAAGGTCGGAATGCAGACCGCGAACACCATCGTGGCGGTCAATCGCGACCCGGACGCGCCGATCGCGGCATTCGCCGACCTGCTCGTGGTCGGTGACCTGTTCGAGATCGTCCCGGCACTCGTGGCCGAGCTGCACAGCCGGTCGGCCTGAGTCTGCGGGGGCCAAGCACACCGTGCCGGTTTTCCTGGTCATCGCCATCCCACTGATGGCCTTCCTCGTCCTGGCGACGGCCTTCGTGGTGATCCTGCGGCGCACGTCACGGGTGCTCATCGAGACCCGTGACGCCGACCAGTTCCGGCGTGCGGTCGACGACCTGGCCGGTCGGATCGATCAATCGCTGGGCGGCGCGATCGAGCGGATCGACGCGGTGCGCCGTCACCTCCTGGATGCCGCGCTCATCGCCGACAACCTGGCCGCCGCCACAGACGCCGTGGCGCGCTATGCCGACGAGGCATCGGCGCTGCACGGGCCCGTCCCGGCCGATGAGGTCCGGGCTGCGCTCCTGGCCGAGCTTGATCGTGCCGCGCGGGCGCTCGAGATGGTCGACCACGGTGCCCGCCTGCTGGATACGGTGGCCGGCCCCCAGGCGGAACTTGAGGCGCAGACCGCGATCAAGCGCGGCTATCTCAACCTGCTCCACGCCCGCGAGGCGATCGCGCGCCATGCCGACGACCTTGCCACCGGCCGGCCGCAGGCACAACGGCTGTGGCTCACACGACGGCCTCCGCGCCAGCCCTGACCGACGGGGCGCCGCGCAGAACCAGGTCCTTCAGCCCTGTATGTGGTGGTATGCTCGGGCCACACCACAAGCGGTAGTGGTGGTCACAGACAGGGAGCAGGATGCGCTGTCCACAGTGCGGCGACCGGGAGACCCGCGTCGTCGATTCGCGCGACCTGGACGACTCCGCCACCATCCGTCGTCGCCGCGAGTGCTCCTCGTGCAGCGCCCGGTTCACCACCTATGAACGAGTCGAGGCCGCCCGGCTCATCGTGCTCAAACGCGACGGCGGTCGCCAGGAGTTCGATCGCGACAAACTGGCCACCGGACTGCGTCAGGCACTGACTCGTCGACCGGTGCCGGACGGCGCCGCCGAGACTGCCGCCGACGAGATCGAAGCCATCCTGCGCGCGGCCGGCGCGACCGAAGTGCCATCCTCGCGCATCGGCGTCATGGCCATGGAGCAGTTGCGCGGGATCGACCAGATCGCATATATCCGGTTCGCCAGCGTCTACCAGAGCTTCGAGGACCTCGAGGACCTCAAGCGCGAGGTGGATAGCCTGTATGCCACCCGCGGCGATGGTAGCCCGACCAGGTGAGCGTCCTGTCCGACCGCGACATTCGGGCAGCGCTCGAGGCCGGCCAGATCCGCCTTGACCCGTACGACCCGAGCGATCTGCAGCCGTCGTCGGTCGACCTCCATCTCGATCGCAGCTTCCGTGTCTTTCGCAACAACCGCTACGCGTTCATCGACGTACGGGCCGTCCAGCCGGACCTGACCGAACTGCTCCGGATCGAGGACGACGAGCCGTTCATCCTCCATCCGGGCGAGTTCGTCCTTGGTCAGACGGTCGAGTGGGTGGAACTGCCGGTCGATCTCGTCGCGCGCCTGGAGGGCAAGAGTTCGCTGGGCCG
>JANMQO010000205.1:0-1853 GCA_031370565.1 Chloroflexota bacterium | reverse complement strand
CTGCCGGCCGTGACAGTCGTGGGCGCAATCGAGCGCATGGCTGCAGGTGCAGTCGCCGCCGAAACCGACTTGATCCGAACCGATCATGGGACGCCTCTCGTCTACGTTCGCACGTTCTGCGGACCTTGCGAGTCTGCGCTTGCCGGCGCCGAGTTACCAGCGTCCCAACGAGATTCTTCGGGCCGTGGCGGTCGGCGTGGTCGATCATGGCAGCACCTCCCTGGTCGCCACGCTCAGCACGTTCCCGGTGATGGCCTCCGCGCCTTGGAGAGACAGCCAGACCAGCCGATGTGAGCCTGGGATGAAATGCGGACTCGCCACCGCTTGGCCGAAATCGACCGCGGCTCCGTCGGCCAGGCGGACGATTCTGATCGAGTAGCTCGGCGCACTCTCGCTGTGGTCGCAGACGGTGTAGGCCACGAATGTGCCGTCATCAGAAATGTCCGGGGTGCCGCATGAATCAGGTAGGTTGAGCATGGTGGCACCGCCCGACTCATCGACGATCTCGACGTTCGACAGCCGATGGTACGCGGCCAGGAGCACGAGTCTCTTCGGCGAACGGGAGACCAGGACCCATCGAGTCGGGCCACCGGGGTTCGCCGCAACGGTCCTGGATCCCGAGTCTCCCATCCAGACGAGATTGCCACCTGCATCCGAGCCAAGCAGGGCGGCTCCGTCGCTGAAGTAGGAGACGTCCGTCAGGCCGTTTGGCAGTGGGAAACGAGCAGGCTGCGCAGCGCCTTCCGCACGCATGCCGGCCGGGTCATCGACGATGAAGCCGCCCATCGAGAGCGCCGACATGGGAGCATCGGTGACCGACCTGAAGGTGGCCAGCGGGCCGCCGAAGATCGAGACGACCGTCCCGCTGCTCTTGTTCTCAAACGCGACAGCGCTGCTGTCGGCTGCCCAGGCCGGTAGCGCGAGTCGGAATTCTGCGACGTCGGGCGGGCGACGCACGAATCCGGCCGTGCCCAGATGTATCGGAGGGCCTCCTGCCAGGGGAACCGCCTGAAGATCGACTTGATCGAGCGACGTGCCGGGGGCCGCCGTCCAGACCAGCACGAACCGACCATCTGGCGAAACCGAGAATAGGTCTCCGACCGCAAACGAAACCGTCGAGACAGGAGCCGCAGCAGCGACGCCACGCTTGCCGTTGACTACCGGCCACACTTCGGCCTGGCCGCTGCTGACTGCGAGCGTCGGAGCGGACGAGGACAAGGCCGACGGTGCAGGATGGGCGCCGGGCATCGTGGCGCCATCCGACGCGAACGCCCGGACGAGCAGAACCACGCTGACGACGGTGACGACCAACACGAGGACTGGAGCCCGGCCGCCGAGCCAGCGGGTATTCGTGCGGCTGACAGGAGACGATCTACGATCCAATTCCCCCTCCAATCGGATGGCACCCTTGCTTGGACCCAAACGGCAATCCACGCGGCAGTTCGCGGACGAACCGCTTCGACATCCGTGACTGTAGCCCCTGTCAAATGTATCGATTTCATGCAGCAGCATGGCACCACCGGCGATCGCCTGGCGGCGCGCCGCCTTGTACCGTCAACGGGAGTGACGTGGCCCGCTGGCTGGGTGTCACCCATGCCGGTGCAGCACCTATGATCGACGGCATGCCGCAGGAGCCCACGATCCGCCCCATGACTGCCGAGGACGCGGAGCCGGCGTCCGACGTGCTCGTCGGGGGTGGCTGGGGCGACCGTCGAGCCTTCTTCCGGTTCGCGATCGCGCAGCCGGGCCTGAGCCCGCTCGTGGCCGAGGCCGACGGGCGGATCGTCGGGACGGGCATCGCGACCGTCAATGGGTCCGTCGGCTGGGTCGGGATGATCTTCGTCGACGAGGCG
>JANMQO010000166.1:0-9298 GCA_031370565.1 Chloroflexota bacterium | reverse complement strand
CGTCAAGGATCAGCTCGATCGCGGCGAGGATCCGCGCGGTCCTCCCGTTGCCGTCGTTGAACGGATGGATCGCGATCATGTTCAGGTGGAGCAGGGCGGACCGGACGAGCGGCGGCGTGCGGCCCGGTCGTCGCAGCCAGGTGACCAGCTCATCCATCAGGGTCTGGACGAGGAGCGGGCTTGGTCCGCTGAAGATGCCGACGACGACGTCCTCGCCGGGTCCACGGTAGTTTCCGCGGGTATCGCGGGGCAGGCCGTCCATGACCGTGGCATTGATCAGGTGGATGATTTCGTGCGACCAGCTGAAGTCTGGTCGCCGGGCGGCGTCGCGGGCGAGGTTGAGGGCGCGGTTGTAGTTCTCGACCTCGCGGATGTGTGCCGCGTCGGCGTCGATGGCGGCGCCAGCCAGAACCTCCTCGACCTGGGTCGGATCCAGTGGGTTGCCTTCGATTCCGGTGCTGCCGGACACGCTCGCATCGCGAGCCGCCGGCCAGACGGCGAGCATCCGCCAGTTCTCCGGCCCGAGTTCGGCGTCTCGACGGACGGCGTTCTCCCAGCGGTCGAGTCGATCTCGGACGGTCATGCTGGAACGGTGGCTGAGGTGCAGGGTCATTCGCTTGCTGCGCGAGCGGTTTATATCCGACGGATCGTAGAACAACTCCGCTCGTCCTGCAAGCGGTTTGATGAACGGCCCCGAGTTACGGGCGGTGATCAGCCCAAAGTCAGCCCGGGGCGAACCGGACCACGTTGACGCGAATGCGCGATGGCACTTCGCCTCGCGCGATGACGTCGTACCAGGCGTCTCCGATGAAGGTCTCCCCCCGGGCACGCAAATAGAACAAGTGTTCTAGCGCGCCCGACAGGAGTCAGACGTGCTGGTTACCCACCCGGGATTCAGGCACATTCTGATCGAAGGCGCTGATCAATCGGGCCTCGCGACGGAGGAGAGCGCCGAGCGCCGGGCATGGCAAACGTTGGCACCGCGCTGCGCTCCGCGGAGATCGTGGTACCTATGAGCGCGCCCGATTCGACTCGCGATGCCGAACCGCGGGCAGGTGGCCAATCGTGGTTGACGCCGGGTGTCCGCGGGATTGGACTCGCGCGCCTCCTGTCGGATCTGGGTCACGAGATCCCGACCGCCCTCCTGCCCTCTTCCTCGTCACGGTGCCCGGCGCGCCAGCCGCGGCCCTGGGGCTCATCGAGGGCATCGCCGATGCGCTAAGCGGGGTCGCCAAGGTGGTCGGTGGCGCGCTCGCCGACGACCCCGGACGTCGACGCTCAATCGCCGTCGGCGGCTACACCCTGACCGCGATCCTGTCCGCGCTGATCGGGATCTCCACCACCGTCTGACAGGCGGCGATCTTCCGGACGGCCGGCTGGATCGCGCGAGGGATCCGCGGGGACTTCATCGCGTCGGCTGTCGTCGGCCTGGTCTGGACGCTGGTCAGCCCTACGCTGGCGTTCGCTCTCGCCGCCGCGCTCATGGTCGGGTCGCTTGTCACGATCGCCATTGTCCATCGACCGCGCGCGACGGCCGGCTAAGGTAAGGACCCTTGACGAGTACCGCCCGGTTCCGGTTGGCACGACCTTGGAGCCGTGGGCAGGTTCTCGAGGCCCGCTGCCGATCCTTGGACAGACCGAGCGCTACTCGGAATCGGTCGCGAAGAGCTCGAGCGCGATCGTCGCGACGGCCCAGTCCACCCACTCCTCGTGCGTCCAGCCGACGTCAAGGACCAGCGGCCGGTAGGCGTCGGAGCCCAGATAGAACAGGAGCAGGTGCGTCGCCCTCTCCGGTCTCAGGCCATCGCGGAGCGGCGACTTCGCGACAAGGATCTCGAGGATCGCGTGGTGCGCGCCTGCCCGCAGCCGCTCATGGAACGCCCAGACCCTCGCCGTATCGGGATCGCTCTCGGCGGTTGCGCGGACGATGGTATTGAGCGGCGTCGCCCGGACGTTGATGGGGCCAACGCCCGCGACCAGGTGGCGGAGCGCCGTGACAAGGTCAGGCTCGGCTGACATTCGCCCGTACCATTCCTGCTCCTCTGGTGGCAGCGGTCCATCGTCGCCCATCACGGCGAAGTCGAAGACGCGGCTGAGGAGCTCGGCCTTGGTGTGGAAGACGAACCGGACGGTCGCGACGGCGACGCCCGACCGCTGCGCCACGTCAGCCAGCATCGTCCCGGCGTAGCCACGCTCGCAGAACAGGTCGTAGGCGGCTTTGACGATCCGCAGCCGGGTCGCGTCCGCACGGTCGCGCCGGGATGGGCGCACGGCGCCGGCTGGGGTCTTGACAGTTGCCATCTGGAGCATCACTTTACCCCTCAATCGCTAGCGGCGATGCTAGCGATACTGTTACTTGTCACGAGGAGACTGAGTCGATGTGGCGGACGCTCCACGCGTGGGCGGCGATCCTGTGGGCCGCGGCGATCATCGTTCAGGTCTTCCTGACCGGGCAGGCCATCGCCAACCTCGGTGGTTCCGGCGATTTCACGACACACGTCGGCTTTGGCTACACGATCGGGATCGTCCAGCTCGTCGCCCTCATCCTCGCCTTCCCGGCGCGGATGTCGGGTCGTGACAAGTGGATCTCTGCGGGGATTCTCGGCCTGTACATTGTCCAGACCCTGCTGCCGGGCCTGAAGTCGGTGTCGCCGCTCATTTCGGCGTTGCATCCGCTCAACGCGATGCTCCTCTTCGCGGTCAGCATCTGGTACGCCCGGCACGCCCGGCACGCCTGGCGGATCGCCTCGATGCCCGCCGGCGCACCGGCGATGGCGGCTGAAGCGCCCGCGAAGGCGGGCTGACCGGATGGACCTCACGCCCCATCTCGGCTGGATCGTTCAGCGAAGCTCCGGCGGCCGAACGTCGCAGCGAGACTCACAACCGCGAAGCGTTGATCGAGGATTGGCATGAGCACTCTTCGACTGGCTGGCACGCTCTGGATCATGGCCGGCGTGGTGTGCGCCGGCCTTCTTTCGTTCGTCCTCATCGGAGAACACATCAACGACCTCGGAGCCTTGTTGGCGAATCTCGCGTTGCCCGCGCGAGTGTTCGGTGGCGCGCTGATGGCGTTCCTGATCGGCGGCCTGTTGCTGACCCGTCCGGGCCCGAACGTGGTCCGCTGGTCCAGCCTCGCGGGCATCGCGTGGCTCATCGCATTCGGGCCGCTGGTCGTGACGACCGTCGCGGCGGCGCTGGGCGGCTATGAGTTTGGCCCCGTCGTGTCGAGCAGCCTGATCACCGGCCTCGGCACCGCGGGCGCGGTCGCCGGCCATTTGTCCCGCCCGGCGAGGCGACCCGGCCGATAGCGACCGCGCATCCGCGACGGACCGCGCGGTTGGCCGCAAACATCTGCGGTGCGGTCGGCCGGGGCGAGAGGAGCCCATCCGCGACCAAGGTCCTCACCTGGCGAAGGCCGCGCGTTTCAAGGTCGGGGCCACGCGAGGCAACGGCCGCCGCCCTTCGTTGCCACATACAACGGCTGGATTCGGCGGCACCGCGGCAAGAACGAGACGCGGCGCCCGGCGCCGTGGCGGGCCACGCCGCGGGTGTCGGACGAGCTGTGGGCGCGGGTGGAGGAGGTGCGACGCGTCAAGACCCGCGGTGGGGGACCGAAGAACTGGGATCGGGTCGACCTGCTCGGCGGCCTCCTCGAATGCGTATGCGGTCGACGGCTCCGGAACGACGGCACCTTCGCCTACGGCCGCCACCGCAAGCACCACGCCAACCCGTGCGAGGCCTGGGGTCGTAAGGCCCGCCTCGGCGATGCGACCTGGGACGCGCGTGTGTTGGCCCAGATCGCAGGTATCGCGCTCGACGATGTCACCAAGGCATCGATCGTCGCGGCGCTCGGGTCGAACCAGCAGCCGGTCGCGATCGACGGAGCACGGATTGATCGGCAGATCGGCGAGCTGGCGCTGGAGCACGCTGGTGGCCTCCTCGGCAACGACACCTACCTGACGCGCATGAAGGCGCTCCGCGAGCAACGTGACGCCATCGTGGAGCGAACGGCCCCGGGCCTACCCGGTCATCGCGAAGTCGAGTGGCTGCGCACCCTCGGCGAGTCCTTCCAAGCCGCAGACGTACCCAAGGAGAGGGAAGAACTGATGCACGTCATCTACGAACGGATCACGGTCGCGGGTCCCGAGATCGTCGGTGTCCGGCTGACCCAGGCGGCCTACGCGCACGGTTTGGCGCTGGCGCTGCCCGAAAAGGTTGAAATGGCGCGCCCGACAGGTGTTGGGCGCGCGTTAACAGCCTACCGAATGCCGATCGAGGGCCGCGATGAGTGGCTCGCCGCGGTTCGGCGGCTGGCATGAGAGACGGATACCTACGCGGCGCCCTCTCCCGGCCAGCCACCCGGCGCCAGATGGACGTGCTCGCGGCCTACGTCGCTGCTGGCGGATCCGTCCAAGACGCCGCCGAGCTCGCGGGGATTCGGCCCAGCACGGTCAAGCGTCATCTCGCCGACCTGCGTGGGCGGTCAGGACTTACCACGGAACAGCTCATCTACACGGGACGAGCATCAGGGCGTCTCGTCGTTCCCAGCCTGGAACCGAGCTGAGCCCCTACGCGTCGAAGCGGGGACGGTTGCCGGTCGCCGGCCTCTCGACCGAGCGGCAGGGCGGCGGCGAGTCAGGCAGGCGCTTCCGATCCTTCGGTGACCTCTCCCTTATGGGCCGCGAACGCTCCCAGGACCTCTTGCGTCTCCCGCTCCGGGACGTGGAAGAACGCAAGGCTCCGACCGAGCTCGGCCGCGACCTCGTCGAACTCGTCGGGAGCGATATGAAGCTGCCGATGCGCCTCCTCGAGCCCCAAGTGGGTGGCCCCAGGTTTGGTGGCGGCGAAGGTGAACGGCCCGCCGGCCGCCTCGCACAACCAGAGTGTCCGCATGAACTTCAGCCCGGGAAGCCGGTCGAGTTCCTGGGTGCTCCATTCGTCGAGCGCGGAGTTGGGCGATCGTTGGCCCACGACCGGATTCTTGACGACCGCATCACTGAAGTGGTCGACGACCGCGGCGATCGCGAAGACCCCGCCTAGCCTCTCGTACAGCGTCTTGTCGCCCATCGCGTCCAACTCCTCCAGCTCGAAACAGGTGTCCGCGCAAGCCCACGCGTCCGGTGAAGACTGGTACGCCTCGCGTCCTGCGCCCGGATTTCTGACACTGATTGGCCTGCCCTGACTAACCTGACTACTCAGGAGCCTGTAGGTGACTCTGAAGGTCGACTTCGAGGACCTACCGCCATCGTGATGAGCGACCCGACCATCAGCGCGGCGGCAAGGCCGAACGCCAGCGTCGGGCTGACCAGCGTCCAGACCAGGCCGACAACGGCCGACGCGATGAAGTCGCCGGCCGACTGGATCCCGGCCAGAAGCCCGAAGGCCGAGCCACGTTGCGCGCTCGGGGCAAGGGCCGCGACCGCCGCGTTCTCCGCCGTCTCGGCCGCTCCGATCCCGATCCCGGCCAGCACGAACGCCAACCCCAGGATCGCGATGCCCGATCCGGTCGCGAACACGACGTAGGCGAGCGCGAAGCAGGCCACCCCAATGGCGAAGACGAGGCGCGCACCGTAGGCGTCGGCCAGCCGTCCCGCGGGTAGCGCGGCGAGCGTCCCCGCCACGTTGTAGCCGACATATAGGGCGATGGCGATCGTCGTGGCCCCGCGGGTTCCTTGGCTCGGCGTGAGGAGCTCAGTCGTGCGCAGGATCAGTAGGGTCGCGGCGACGTTGCCGGCCTCAAACAGCGACACCGACACGAGGAGCCGTCCGAGCGGGCCACGGAGGAGTGGCCGGACCACGATCCGGACCGGCGCCGTGTGCCGCTCCTTCGGACGCTGGAGGTGGCGTACGGCGTAGACGATCGCGACGGCCGCCAGCAAACCCGGGATGACCGACACGAAGATCGCCCCGCGGATCCCGATCAACGCGACCAGGCCGAGGGCGACGATCGGGCCGATCACGGCCCCAGCGTTGTCCATAGCCCGCTCGAAGCCGTAGGCGCGACCGTAGGCGGTGGGATCCACAGCGTCGGCCAGGAGCGCGTTCCGCGAAGGACCCCGGATCCCCCGCGCGGTCCAGGCGGCGGTCCGGAAGATCGCGACCTGCCAGATCGCGGTGGAGATTCCGATGAGGGCGGACAGGAGCGCCGTCAGGGTGTACCCGCCGACCGCCACAGAACGCCGCCGTCCGGGGTCGTCGGCGAGTGCTCCACCGACCACCTTGGCGACCCCACTCAGCGCGTCGGCAATGCCCTCGATCAGCCCGAGCGCGGCGGCCGGCGCCCCAAGCACTGTCACCAGGAACGAGGGCAGAAGAGCCGTCGGGATCTCGTGGCCGAGATCCGACAGGAGGCTCGCGAGCCCGATCCCACGGACACCCGGGGTCAGCCACGCCTGGTCACTCAGGGGCGATGCCGCATCAGCGACCGGGTCCGTGGTACTCACCGACGCCACGATATCCACTGGGACGGCAAGGCGTCCGATTGTCGGACCTCAATCCATCGAACCCCCGATCAACTCCTCGCGGCTTACGCGGCTTACACGGCTTACGCGGCTCACGCGGCTCACGCGGCCTACGCGGCCTACGCGGCCCGCCGGAAGCGGCGGAGCGCGAGGATCCCAGCGCTCAGGCCGACTAGGAACAGGAGGACCGCCAGACCGCCACTCGGCTGCGGGCTTGCTGCCCCCACCGCCAACTCCGTGTCCGTCGGCGGAGCGGTCACCCCGGCGGCGAGGACCACAACCTTGCCGACCATGTAGGGGTGGATCGTGCAGTGGTAGGAGAACGTCCCGGTCACCGCAAAGGAATGGCTGAAGGTCTTCCCGGCGTTGAGCGTCGACGAACTGAGTTCGCTTCCCGAGTCCGACGTCACCGTGTGGGGAGCGTCGGATCCGTTCGTCCACGTCACCGTGCCGCCGACGTTGACGAAGGTCGTCGCAGGAGCGAAGTGGTACTTCCCGCCCGCCTCGCCAATCTTGATGGAAGCCGTCGACCCCGCGCCGACGGAGCCGACCAAGATCAGCAGCCCCGCGACCGCTCCGACCAGGGCAATGCCCGCTGATTGTCGATGACCCATCGTGCGACCCTCCCTAAGATCCCGCTGCGCGCGCCTACTCGACTCGATACGTCTTCGTGGCGAGGCTGGATTTCCGGTCACGGTGCACGGCGCGGCCACGGCCCGGGGCTGCAGAATGGCTTGCATGGCCACCAGCTCGCCTTCGGCGACTCGACCGTCGCTCCGCCACTTCGCGTTCGGTGTCGCGGCCGCTGGAATTGCGACCGTGCCGGCCTTGGTCGTTCGGCTTGCCGGGCTGCACCCAGCACCGATCGTCGCGCCGGCCCTCTTCGGGGTTTCGATCCTCGGCGCCGGCTTCCTGCTGTCGTGGGGCGCTGAGGCGGCCGAGGCGCACGTCGCCCAGGGCGTCGCGCTTGCCGGCCTGGCCCTGCTCACCGTCCTGCCCGAATATGCCGTCGACCTCTACTACACGCTGCGGGCTGGCGCGGACCCGGGGTCGAACTACGTCCAGTTCGCGGCGGCCAACATGACCGGCGCCAATCGCCTCCTGATCGGCGTTGGCTGGCCGCTCATCTCGGTCCTGTACTGGGTTCGCTCGAGGCGTTCGCTCGTTCCGCTCCAGCCCGCCAACGCCGCCGAGATCGCCTTCCTGGCGCTCGCGAGCCTGTACTCGTTCGTCATCGTCGCCAAGGGCCAGATCGAGCTGATCGACACGCTCGTCCTGGCGGCGATCTTCGGCGCGTACCTGTGGCGTCTGAGCAAACTCCCGAAGGAGGCCGACGCCGAGGAGGGGGACGACAAGGTCGGGCCGGCGGCGGCATTGCAGGTGCTGCCCAAGCACCGGCAGTACGCCGTCATCGCCGTCCTGGCCATCGTCGCCGCGGTCGTCATCGTCCTCGCGGCCGAGCCATTCGCCGAGTCGCTCCTCGCGGCCGGCACGCAGTTCGGGATCGATCGCTTCTTCCTCGTCCAATGGGTCGCGCCGCTCGCCGGGGAAGCACCCGAGATCGTGATCACGGTCCTGTTCGTCCTGGCCCTCCGGCCGGCGGCGGCCCTGGGCGCCCTGATCAGCGACAAGATCAACCAGTGGACCCTGCTCGTCGGCTTCATTCCTCTGTTCTACAGCCTGGCCCGCGGCGGACTCCACCCGTTTCCGCTTGACGACCGCCAGCACGAGGAATTCTTCCTCACGGCGGCCCAGTCGCTGTTCGCGGTCGCCCTGCTGCTCCGTCTTCGGCTCCATCTCCTGGGCGCGGCTGTCCTGTTCGGGCTGTTTACGGTCCAGTTCACGCTGGCGTTCCTCAATCAAGCCGACGAGCCGAGGGCGATCGCCATCCTCACGGGCCTTGGCTGGATCTACATCGTGCTCGCGATCGCGCTCGTCGTACGCGACCGAAAGCTCCTCGTGGAACACGCTCGGTTCGGCCTGTTGAATCGCTCTAATTGATCTCGACCCGCGAGGGAGACCGGCCGCGCGTGTCGCGACGCCGACGGTCAATTGTGCGGGGCGTCCTGCCGGCGTCCATGCGCGGGCCCCTGCTGATCAGGCGGCAGCGGGGCGTACACAGCCTTCGCGCTCGTCGGAGGTCTGGTGATCGGGAACTCCGGAGACAAAGCGACCACAACCGAACTGACCGGGCTGGGTCACCTCTGGCAACCATGGTCCCGCAGGCTTAGCACCGCAGGCGAATAGCCCGCCGAGCCAACCCAGCGCACGCTCGACGCGATGTCGAAGGCCGGGCAACCGAGCGTCACCAGAGTCACATACGCCCTGTACAGCACGCGCGCGAGGCGGCGGAGCGCGTGATCCGCACCTGCGACAACGGGCACGCGCCTGCCCACGTCCCGTCCCGGACGCGGTGCGCGGAGTGCGAGCGACGGCGGCCCTCCCGCCAGGCGCGCGGGTACGACGCGGTGCACGACAGGGCGCGCGCGACGCTCGCGGCGATGCTGCCCGCGCCCTGCGGGTGCGGGTGCGGCGCGGTGCTTGACGCGCGATCCGACTGGGTTGCGGCGCACCTGGTGGACGGCGACCCCTGCGCCGGCTGGTCGGCCATGTGCCGCTCGGGCAACGAGCGCATGAAGCGCAGGGGGTGGGGTAGCACCTCGGAGGGCGTGGCACCCGCGGGTACCCGTGCCCGGCTGCTCGCACTCCGCCCGGGTTTCTCTCGTTTTTCGGGAGGCGCTCACGTTCGCCCACGGGCGCCACAGGGCGCCGGAGTGGGCCGATGACCGAGATGCTGGCCACTGGCGCGACCAAACGAAGAAGGGCCCCGGGTTGGC
>JANMQO010000164.1:0-4853 GCA_031370565.1 Chloroflexota bacterium | reverse complement strand
CCGGACCGTCCGCGTTTGGTCGCCCCACGTGCAGGAGCGGCTCCCACGCGCAGGAGCGGCTCCCTGGGTGTCTTCGGAGACCACTGACGGTCACGCAGACGACGGTTGTGATCGTCCGGCGCACATGCCGGCAAGGGTCAGGGTCACGTGCACCGGTTGCGAGCACCCCCCCAGCGCCGGAGCCCGGACGGGACGATACACTGGCGCCTTCCCAGACCCGCCGAGAGGGGGAACGTGGCTGCTTCCCGCCGAAACCTGCTGCTGCGTCATGGCGACTACGCCCGGCTGTGGACTGCAGCCACGATCAGCCTGTTCGGAACGCAGGTCAGCCTGGTCGCGATCCCGGTCATTGCCGTCTTCCTGCTGCACGCGAAACCGTTCGAGGTGGCCCTCCTCGGGACGCTCGAATTCCTGCCCTTCCTCCTGTTCGCCCTGCCAGCCGGGGTGTGGGTCGATCGGTTACCCCGGCGGCTCATCCTGGTCACCGGAGACCTGGGCCGAGCGCTCTCGCTCGTATCGATCCCGATCGCCCATCAGCTGGGCGTCCTGAGCATCTGGCAGCTCTACGCGGTCGGCTTCGTCAACGGCTGCCTGACGGTCTTCTTCGATGTCGCGGACCAGTCGTTCCTGCCGGCCATCCTGGATTCGGACGATCTGGTCGAGGGCAATTCCAAGCTGCAGGTGTCCAGCTCGGCCGCCCAGATCCTGGGTCAGCCGTTGGCCGGTGGCGTGGTCGGGTTGCTGACGGCCCCGCTGGCGGTCCTGCTCGATGCGCTCAGCTTCCTCGTCTCGGGCGGGCTCATCTCGACCATTCGCAAGCGCGAGCCGGTGCGCCGATCAACCAGCAAGGTCGCCACCGCCCGCCAGGCCGAGGGTTCATCGGCAGCCATGTCCGCCGACGCCAGCCAGGCCGCGAGCTCATCGGCACCTCTGTCGGCACCTCTGTCGGCACCTCTGGCCGCCAACACCAGCAATGCGGACGACCCGCCGGCTCCCGTGGCCAGCATGCGCCGCGAGATCGGGGAAGGGTTGCGCTATGTGCTGGGTCACCGGTACCTGCGCTACATCGCGGCCTGCACCGGCCTGTCCAACCTGTTCTCCAACATGGCCTTTGCCATCTTTCCGATCTACGCCTACCGAGTCCTCGTGCTCACGCCCCCCGAGGTCGGGCTCATCGGCGGGTTGGGCAGCCTGGGTTTTCTCTTCGGGGCACTCGTCACCGGACGAATCTCCCGGCGGTTCGGGGTCGGTCGGTCGATCGTCGGCTCAGCGATCCTGTCCGGACCGGGAATCCTGCTGGCGGCGGCGGCGCAGCCGGGCACCGCGCTGGCGATTCTGGTGGCCAGCGGCTTCATCACCGGGTTCAGTGCCGTCGTCTACAACATCAACCAGGTCACCCTGCGCCAGGCGATCACGCCCGAACGGATGCAGGGCCGGATGAACGCGACGATGCGCTTCATCGTGTGGGGCACCATCCCGATCGGCTCGATCGTCGGTGGCGTGCTGGGCACGGTCGTCGGCGTGCGCGAGGCGGTGATCATCGGCGGGATCGGAGCGTGCTTCGCCTTCGTGCCGCTGCTCTTTTCGCCGGTCAAGTCCCTCGAGCGAATGCCGACGGGGGCCGGTCCCGGCGAGGGCGATGGGTCGACGACCGGCGGACGGACCATCGTCGAGGCAGAGGCCGACGCCGCCAGCCCAGGCTCGGCCAACCCGTAGGGCCTGTGCCGGCAGCCCGGGTTCGGCCAACTCGCCGACCGGCCGCCGCAGGCCCGGGCTCGGCCCCCATCTCGGCTCGGCCCGCCGGGTCTACTCCGCCCCGAGCATCGGGACGCGGACACCGCGCTCCCGGGCGACCTCGATGGCCCGCTCGTAGCCAGCGTCCACGTGGCGGATAACGCCCATCCCAGGATCCGTGGTGAGCACGCGCTCCAGCTTTTCGGCGGCGAGCGGCGTGCCGTCGGCGACGACGACCATCCCGGCGTGCTGGCTGTAGCCGATCCCGACGCCACCACCGTGGTGGATGCTCACCCAGGTCGCGCCGGCCGCGGTGTTGACCAAGGCGTTGAGAAGCGGCCAGTCGGCGATCGCGTCGGAGCCGTCGCGCATCGCCTCGGTCTCGCGGTTGGGTGAGGCGACCGAGCCCGAGTCGAGATGGTCGCGGCCGATGACGATCGGGGCGCTGACCGCTCCCGAGCGGACGAGCTCGTTGAACGCGAGACCCGCCTTCGCCCGCTCGCCGTAGCCCAGCCAGCAGATCCGGGCCGGGAGACCCTGGAAGGGGACCCTCTCACGGGCCATGGCCAGCCAGCGATGGAGCGCCTCCTTCTCCGGGAAGAGCTCGATCAGGGCGCGGTCCGTGGTGTAGATATCCTCCGGATCGCCGCTCAGGGCGACCCACCGGAACGGCCCGTTGCCCTCGCAGAACAGCGGCCGGATGAAGGCTGGGACGAAGCCCGGGTAGTCGAAGGCATCCTCGACCCCGGCGTCCCTGGCCATCGCGCGCAGGTTGTTGCCGTAGTCGAAGACGACCGCGCCCGCGCGCTGGAAGGCGAGCATCGCCCGGACGTGGGCCGCCATCGAGCGCATCGAGCGTTCGATGTAGACGTCCGGCTGGGCCGAGCGCAGGACGAAGGCGTCGCCGAGGTCGATCTCGGCCGGGACGTAGCCCGCCAGGGCATCGTGGGCGCTGGTCTGGTCGGTGACGACGTCGAACCGCTCGCCGGCCTTGGCCCAGGCGGGCTCGATCTCGGCCGCGTTGCCCACCAGCGCGATCGACAGGGGTTCGTGCGCGGCTGCGGCGGCGCGGGCCCAGGCGAGTGCCTCGTCCGGGTGGTGGGTGAGTCGGTCGACGTAGCCGATCTCGTGGCGCCGACGGGCCCGCGCCTCGTCCACTTCGATGCACAGGGCCACGCCATCGTTCATGGTCACGGCCAGGGGCTGCGCGCCGCCCATCCCGCCCAGCCCGGCGGTCAGGGTCACTCGCCCGCGGAGCGTGCCGCCGAAGTGCTGGCGGGCCAGCTCGGCGAACGTCTCGTAGGTGCCCTGCAGGATGCCCTGGGTCCCGATGTAGATCCACGAGCCGGCCGTCATCTGGCCGTACATTGTGAGCCCGGCCGCCTCCAGCGCCCGGAAGTGCTCCCAGGTGGCCCACTTCCCGACGAGATTCGAGTTGGCGATGAGGACGCGCGGCGCCCACGGGTGGGTCCGAAAGACGCCCACCGGCTTGCCGCTCTGGACGAGCAAGGTCTCGTCGTCGGCCAGCGCGCGGAGTTCGCGGACGATCGCGTCGAAGGCCGCCCAGCTGCGGGCGGCCCGGCCAGTTCCGCCGTACACGACGAGGGCGTCCGGGTTCTCCGCCACGTCCGGGTCCAGGTTGTTCATGAGCATCCGCAGGACCGCCTCCTGCTGCCAGCCGCGGCAACTCAGCTCGCTGCCGCGGGGGGCGCGGACGGGTCGGGCGCCGGGGAGTGCGTCGCGGGCGGGCGTCGTCATGGGCGCGAGTCTACGCGTGGTCGCCGGCGGCGGGGCGGGCGGCGGGGCGGGCCGCGGGGCGGGCTGCGGCACCAGCGGCGGAGGGCGGGGTGGGCGAAGCAGGAGGCGGTTCTCGGGTACGCTCCCGTGGCCATGCAGTTCCTTGCCCTCCGCCGCTGGGCGGACCTCGACGAAGCCGAGCGTGCCCGGCTGCTCGCCCGCTCAACCGCGGCGATCTTCGATCCCGCCCTGATGACCTTGATCGAGGCGATCTTCGCCGACGTCCGCGAGCGCGGCGACGCGGCGGTCATCGATGCCACGGAGCGGTTCGACGGCGTCCGCCTGACGGCCGACCGGCTGGCGGTCACAGCGACCGAGATCGACCGGGCGCACGCCACGACCCCTCCGGCACTCCTCGCCGGCATCCGCGAGGCCATCGCGAACAGCCGCCTCTTCAACGAGGCGCAGCTGCGGGCGACTACGACCGCCTGGCAGCAGGAGGTCCGACCGGGCTTCATCCTCGGCGAGCGCTTTGCCCCGATCCCGAGCGTCGGCCTGTTCGTCCCCACCGGCAAGGCTTCCTACCCGTCCGTTCTGTGCCAGATCGGGACGCCCGCTGTCGTGGCCGGGGTGGCGGAGATCACCGTCGTCGTGCCGCCGATCCCGGGCTCACCAGCGGGCTCGGTAGACTCGACTATGCCCGTCGGCTTGGTGGACTCGGCCACGCTGGCCGTCGCCCGTGAACTCGGGATCACGAGAGTCTTCCGGGCAAACGGCCCGGCCGGCATCGCCGCGCTAACGTTCGGGACGGCGACCGTGCCCCGAGTGCTCAAGATCGTCGGACCGGGCTCGCCCGCGGTGACGGCCGCCCAGGTCCTCGCCCAGCGCTACGGCACGGCGACCCAGATGCTGTGCGGTCCCTCGGAGAGCCTGCTCATCGCCGACGACTCGGCCGACCCCTGGCGCCTGGCGATCGACCTGCTCAACGAAGCAGAGCACGGGGCGGACTCGGCGGCCACGCTCGTGACGGACTCGCAGGCCCTCGCCGAGGCGGTCGACGCGGCCGTCGCGCGTCAGATCGGAGACCTGCCGGAAGTTCGCCGATCGGCAGCACGAGCGGTCCTGTCGGACCTGGGCGGGGTGATCCTCGTCGGATCGATGGACGAGGCCGTGGCCTTTGCCAACGTCTACGCCGCCGAGCACGTCCAGATCGCCACGCGCGACCCTGAGGCCACGCTCGAGGCCCTGCGCTACGCCGGTGAGGCACTCCTCGGCCAGGACACCCCGATCGGCGCGTCGAGCTACACCATCGGCATCCCGGCCACCCTGCCGACCGGCGGCTACGCCCGGCTCAACGGCGGCGTCACCGCCCGGACCTTCCT
>JANMQO010000070.1:0-17404 GCA_031370565.1 Chloroflexota bacterium | reverse complement strand
TGGCGACGCCACGGCCGACGTACTGGCCGGCCCAGCTGGCGCCACGACTGGAACGACTCCGCTGCCCGAACACCTGCAGCGTTTCGTGGCCGAGATCGAGACCGAGATCGGGGACGAGCCACAGGCCACGATCGAGGGTGTGGGCGACGGGCACCCGGACGGCAACGGACGGGCCGAGGCCGCCGTTCGGCAGATCCTGCGCGAGATCGGCGAGGATCCCGACCGCGAGGGCCTGCTCGGGACGCCGGGTCGGGTGCACCGGATGTACACCGAGCTGACCGCGGGATACCACGTCGACCCGGCCCGATTGATCAACGGCGCGGTCTTCGAAGTCGACTACTCGGAGATGGTGGTGGTCAAGGACATTCCCTTCTACTCGCTATGCGAGCACCACCTGTTGCCCTTCTTCGGCGTGGCGGCGGTCGCCTACATCCCGCGCGGTCGGGTGGTCGGTCTGTCCAAGATTCCGCGCATCGTCGAGATGTACGCCCGCCGGTTGCAGGTCCAGGAACGGCTCACCCAGCAGGTCGCGGACTTCGTGCAGGACAACTTGCACCCCCAGGGTGTCGGCGTTGTGCTCGAGGCGACCCACCTGTGCGCAGTCATGCGCGGCGTCCGCAAACCCGGCACAGTCATGACCACGAGCGCCGTGCTCGGCCTGTTCCGTTCGCGCGACAAGACGCGGGCCGAATTCCTGGCGCACCTCGAGCGCCGGGCACCGGGCGCCTGAGGGTCGATTGATGGACCTGGGCCTGACCGGACGGGTCGTCCTCATCACGGGTGCGGGCGGCGGAACGGGACCGACCATCGCGCGGCTGTTCGCCGCCGAGGGGGCCAGTGTCGCGCTGCACCAGCGGTCCGCGGGGTCGCCCGATCAGCCATCGCGTGCCGAAGCGACGACGGTCGCCATCCGGCAGGCAGGTGGGCGGGCCGTGACCGTCACAGCGGACCTCGCCTCAACGGACGCCATCAGCGCCATCGTGGCCCGGATCGAGGCGGAGCTGGGGCCGATCGGTGTGCTGGTCAGCGCAACCTCTGCCTACCACAGCGCCAGCCTGGCCTCGATCGACGACGCGGACTGGGCCGCGACCCTCGATGACATGCTGGGCGCCACGTTCCGGGTCTGCCGGGCGGTGGCGCCGGCCATGGCGTCGGCCGGCTGGGGTCGGATCGTGATGATCGCCTCGCGCTCGGGCCTGTCGGGGGTCGCCCGGGCGGCGCCCTACGCGGCGGCCAAGGCAGGGATTGTCGGGCTCGCCCGCTCCCTGGCCAAGGAACTCGGGCCCAGCGGGATCCTGGTCAATGCCGTCGCGCCCACCCAGATCGTGACGGAACGCGATGGTCAGCCGTCGATCGCGCCGGATCGTCAGGCCGAGCTGGCCAGGTTGATCCCGCTGCGTCGTGTGGCGACGCCGGACGACCTCGCCGGCCTGGTCCTGTGGCTCGGCTCGGCTGCCAATTCCTACGTCAGCGGCGAGGTCATCTCGCTGACGGGCGGAGCTCAATCGTGACCGATCGCCGACCGGGCTGGCTGGTTCGGTTGGTCCTGCTGCTGGGGGCGACCCTGGCGGTCGGTCTTGGTGCCATCATGGTCCTGCTCGGCGTGCTGGCCGGCCTGCGCGGTGCCCCGGGCGCTACCATGACGCCATGACGGACCGACCGATCAAGGTGCTCATCGCCAAACCGGGCCTCGATGGCCATGACCGCGGTGCCAAGGTACTGGCGCGGGGATTGCGCGATGAAGGTTTCGAGGTGGTCTACAGCGGTCTTCGCCAGACACCGGAGATGATCGCCAGCGCGGCGCTGCAGGAGGACGTCGATGTGGTCGGCCTGTCGATCCTGTCCGGGGCGCACATGACCTTGCTGCCCCGGATCTGCGAGCTCCTCCGGGCCGAGGGTATGGACGATGTCCTGGTCACTGCGGGCGGGATCATCCCGGACGATGACGTGCCGGCACTCCAGGCGACGGGCGTCTCAGCGGTGTTCGGGCCGGGCACGACGATCGGCCAGGTCGCGGCGTATCTGCGCGCCAACGCCCGGCCGCGCGACTAGGGTGGCCGCGGCCGGGCAGCGGATCGCGGGCCTTGCCGCGGCCCGCACCGCCGGGGACGCCGGAGCGCGCGCCGCGGAATCGCTGAGTGCGTTCGCGGCAGATCCGTCTCGGGCGTTGGCGGCGGAACTCTGCGCGGCTGCGCGCGCGGGCGATCGTCGGTCCCTTGCCAGGCTGCTCACCGCGGTCGAAAACAGGACCGCACTGGCCGAACAGGCACTGCGACTCCTCTACCCGTTGGCCGGCCGGGCCCACGTGGTGGGAATCACCGGTCCGCCCGGGGCAGGCAAATCGACGCTCGTCGCGGCGCTCATCGCCGAGGTCCGACGGGTCGGTCGGTCGGTCGGCGTCATTGCAGTGGATCCGTCCAGCCCGATCACCGGCGGGGCGATCCTGGGCGACCGGGTCCGGATGCAGGCGTACGCCGGGGACCGCGACGTATTCATCCGCTCCATGGCCGCCCGCGGTCACGCGGGCGGCCTCGCCTCCACCACCGGTGCCGCCGCTGCACTGCTCGATGCAGTCGGTTTCGACCTCATCCTGATCGAGACCGTGGGAACTGGTCAGAGTGAAGTCGAAGTGGCTTCCGCCGCGGACACGACGGTCGTCCTCGAGGCACCCGAGATGGGCGACGAGGTGCAGGCGATCAAGGCGGGACTGCTCGAGGTGGCCGATATCGTGGTGGTCAACAAGGGTGATCGCCCTGGCGCGCAGCGGACGGCGGCCCAGCTCCGGGCGATGCTCGTCTCGGCGCCACGGTTGGGTGTCGTACGGGCTACCGCCGCTCCGCTTGACGCACGGGGCGAACCCCCCGCCGAACCCCCCGCCGAGCGCCTCCGACCCAAGCGTCCCGAGATCCTCATCACCACCGCGTCGACGGGTGACGGCGTGCCTGCCTTGCTGGCGGCCCTGGATCGCCACCGTGCCGCCGGGCGGGCGGCTGCGGACGCCGGGGTGGCTGGCACGCGGCTGGTCCGAGCGCAAGCCCAGGTGCGCGCGATTCTGTCCGAGCGGCTCACGGACCAGTTGGCGGATCCACGCCTGGCCGAGACGACCACGGCGACGATGCGGGCCGTGGCCGACCATCGCCTCGATCCGTTCGCCGCGGCGGACCAACTCCTCGCCGCGATCAGCCGGGAGGTCGCCGAGTGATCCTTGAGCGGGTCTTTGTCGCCGGGGCGGGGCTGATGGGCCACGGGATCGCCCAGGTGCTGGCCAGCACCGGACGTTCGGTGGTGCTGTACGAGCCGGACCTGGCTCGCGCCGAGGCGGGCCGGAATAGGATCGCAGGCAATCTCGACCGCGCGGTTGCCAAGGGCCGCCTCGATGCCGTCCGTGCTGCCGACGCGTTGGCTCGGATCTCAACGACCGACGAGCTGGCCAGCGTGGCTCAGGCCAACCTGGTCATCGAGGCCGTGTTCGAAGATCTGGCTGTCAAGACCGCGCTGTTGAGCGAACTCGACGGGTGGGCGCCGGCTGCCTGCATCTTCGCTTCGAACACGAGCTCGATCTCGATCGATCGGCTGGCCAGCGCCGTGGCCGAACCACGCCGGGCGCGCTTCGTCGGACTTCATTTCTTCAGCCCAGTGCCGGTCATGCCACTGATCGAACTCATTCCCGGCAGTGCTACCGACGAGCGCACCGAAGCGGCCATGCGTGACCTGGCGGCCGCCCTGGGCAAAGACGTCATCGTCGCGGCGGATCGGCCGGGGTTCATCGTGAACAGGATCCTCATGCCATTGCTGGCAGAAGCGATGCGGGCCTTCGAGGAGGGGGTGGCGACGGCCGAAGATATCGACACCGGTGCCAGGATCGGGCTCAACCACCCGATGGGGCCACTGGAGCTGGCTGACTTCATCGGCCTGGATGTCTGCCTCGGGATCCTGCGTGTGCTGCACGAGGGGCTGGGCCAGGAGCAGTTCCGGCCGCCTGCGGTGCTGCTAGCGCTCGTGGCCGCCGGCTATCTCGGCCAGAAGTCCGGACAGGGTTTCCACCGCTACCCGCGCTGAGGCTGCCCTCTGACGCGCCGCTGGCCGACCCCGGCAGGGTTGACCCCAGCAGGGCCGGCCAGCCACCTATGTGATCAAGCCCATCTCGTCGACGACATCGCGCACGGCCTGGACGACCGTGTCAAGATCGAACGGCTTGGCCAGCAGCCTGATGCCACGTGATTCAGCGAACTCCAGCAGGACCGGATTGAGTACGTCGCCGCTCATGAAGATCCAGCGCCGGGTCAGTGGCGAATCGCGCTTGACCAGGGCCTCGTGGACGTCGATCCCGCTCATCCCGGCCATGCGATGGTCGACCAGGAACACGTCGATCAGCTGGGTTGCAGCCTCGCTGACTGCCGTGGCGCCGTCGGCGACGACGATCGTCTCGTACCCCGCACGCCGGAGCGCCTTGCCCAGAAACGCGCGCATCGACTCCACGTCGTCCAGGATGAGCACGCGGCCGGTTCGCTCCTGGCGCGGCGGCTGGCTCGGCGACTCGACAGCGTCGGCGGGCTGGGCAGCTTCGCCGGCTGCGCTGCGCCAGGCAGGTTGCGGCGGAGCGGCTTGGTCGAGCGCGGCCAGCGCCACCTTCGACGCGGTGGCACTGACGGCGGGCAGCTCGACGACGAAGATGGCGCCGCGTCCGCCCGGATTGGGCTCATAGCTCAGCCGACCTTCATGGCGACGCACAATGTCGAACGACACCGACAGGCCCAGACCCGTTCCCTCGCCGGGCTCCTTGGTGGTGAAGAACGGGACGAACAAGCGCGCTCGGTCCTGCTCGGGCACACCCGGGCCATCGTCCGTCACGCTGATCCGGACCGTCTCGCTGCCATCCGACCCGCGGGCCGCAGTCGCAGCCAGTTGGAGTCGGCCGGCCGGCCGGTCGTGGAGCATGGCCTGGATGGCGTTGGTGGTCAGGTTGAGCAGGACCTGCTGCAGCTGCGAGCGGTCGACCGACACACGCGGCAGGTTCGGTTCGACCGTGATCGACCAGTCGATGCCGCTGCGCTGTGAGTACGACTGCAGCTCCTGGATGGTTTCCAGCAGCGGTCGAACCGGTGTCGGATGGCGCTCCGGGGCACGTGGTCGAATGAAGTCAAGGAACGTGCCCACGATGCGACGCGCGCGATCGGCTTCGTCCAGCAGCAGGGTGGCACTTTCGCGTAGGTCCGCGGGCAGGGCCGGGTCGCGCCGAATGAGTTCGCTGAGGCCGAGGATCGCGGCGATCGGGTTGTTGAGCTCATGTGCCACCCCGGACACGAGGATGCCCACCGTCTCCATCTTCTGGGCCTGGACGAGCTCATCGAGCAGGCGCTGGCGCTCGGTCAGGTCGCGGACGAGCACGAGGGCGCCCGACTCGCCGCCGATGCGCACGGCCACGGTCTCCACTTCGTGCGGAAAGACGGACCCGTCCGATCGTCGCCCGGTGCCACCGCGGATGCCGACCGCGTCACTTCGGCCAACGTGGCCGGTCCCATCGCCAGCCGGCCCTCGGTCGTCCGTGAAGTCGGTCAGGCGCCGTCCGGACAACTCCTCAGACGAGAGGCGGTAGAGCCGGGCGGCCGCCGCGTTCGCTTGCACAATCACGCCGGCCGGATCGGTCAGCAGGTACGCGTGTGGCGATTCTTCGAAGAGGGTGCGGTAGCGTGCCTCGGACCGTTCGAGCTGCTCGCGCAGTCGAAAGTTCGCCAGCGAGATGCTCGCGATTCGGGCGACGGCATCAAGCGCCCCCTGGTCGATGTGGAGGTCCGCCACGGGGCGGTCGAAGAAGGTGGCGATGGCGCCGGCGAGTTCGCCACCCAGGCGTACCGGGATGGCGGCATAGGCGGTGATCCCGGATCCTGGCGCGATCGCCCGGATGCCATCGCCCTCGGTGTCCTCGCGCACGGTGTCCAGGAAGCTGGCCTCACCTGCCCGGAAGCGGCGGAAGGCGGAGCGCTCGTCCGGAGCACCGCCGATGAGCACGGCCGCGAGGCGTTCGGGGACGTTGACCATCTGGTACGTCTCGTACCGGCTGTCATCCGCGGAGAGCAGGCCGTAGGCGGTGCCGACGGCCCCCAGCGCGTCGCCAACCAGGGTTGCCGAGCGTTGTGCGAACTCCGCGGTGGTCTGGAGTCCCAGGCCCAGCTGGGTCAGCTCGTCGAGAACGTCGAGCCGGCGCAGGAGGGCCTGCTCAGCCTGCGCGTGCAGCAGGATCTCCTCGACGAGCCGGGCGTTCTCGAGCGCCCGCTCGACGTGGGTGCCGGCCTGCGCCAGGCTGCGGGCGGACGGTAGTGGCTCGCTCGCATCGCGCCAACCGAGCATCAACAGACCGACCACCGCGGTGTCTCGATGGAGTCCGACGGCGGCCATCGTGCGCACGCCGGTCGATCCCAGGAGCTCCCGGGTCGACGTCCGCATGGGGAAGTCGTTCAGGTCACGGATGAGTACGCTGCCCGGTGCTCGGACCTCGCCGGCCAGCGCGGAACTCGCGATCGGCAGGCGTTCGAGGGCGGTCAGCATGGCGGCATCCATACCCCGGGACGCCTCGACCACGGCCCGATCGGCGTCGTGCCGGATGATCACGCCGAGCGGCGCTCGGCTGGCCTCGCACAGATGCTCGAGCGCGGCCTGCGCAATCTCGGTTCGGGATCGTGCACCACCGGTGGCTCGGGCGAGGGTGCCCAACGCGGCGAACTCGTGCTCCAGCCGATAGGCGGGCGTGATGTCCCGTTCGATGCTCAGCAGGCCGATGGCCCTGCCGTCCGTGTCGTGCAGGGCCGTGATGACGACTTCAAGTACGATCTCGCCGTCGACCCGAGGACCGATCGTCGGCCGGGCAACAAGACGACCGCGCCATCCTCCGGTCAGCGCTGCGATGCGCCGGGCCGCCTGTGGTGAGAGATCCGTCCCTGTGCCGTCCGTGCTGTCCGTGAGCGTGCTGACGGCCGCACCGAGAGCGTCCGCCGCGGCGATGCCATAGAGTCGCTCTGCACCGGCGTTCCAGACCTCAACGCGGCCGCTGGGATCGGTCACGATCAGGGCGTCGTCCGCCACTCTGGCGACGGCTCGGAGTTGGTCCAGTAACGCGAGCGGTGCGCCGGCGGGTTCGTTCGCGTCGGCGCCGGAACCACCTGGATCGGGGGCGGCGTCGCGGGGGGCCACGGCCGTATCCTACACTCCCGGCAGCGCCGCCCAAACAAGACGACAGGCCTTGGGGGCGGCGCTCGGATGAGGCTGCGGCGTCGGCGGGCATGGGGGCTGACGTCTGGTCCCAGATCAAGGGCAGGGGAGACGGTCCATTGGCACAGGCGCTGAGCCAGGAAGAGCTTCTCCTGCGGGAGACCGCCCGCGAGTTCGCCCAGCGGGAGCTTGCTCCCGGTGCCGCCGCGCGCGACGAGGCCGAACGCTTCGAGCGGGCCATCTTCGGCCGGATGGGTGCGCTCGGCTTGACCGCGGCGCCGTTGCCAGAAGCGGTTGGCGGGGCCGGATTCAGCTACCTCGGCTGGACACTGGCGATGGAGGAACTGGCCCGAGCCGACATGGCCATGGCGATCAGCCTGTCGGTCCACATCCTGTCGCAGCTCCCGGTGGTCAGCTGGGGCACGGCCGAGCAGCACGCCCGCTGGCTGCCCGCGATGCTGGCTGGGGAGGCCCTCGGCGCGTTCGCGCTGACCGAACCGACGGCCGGGTCCGACGCAGCGGCCATCCGGACCAGGGCCATCCGGCACGACGCATCCGGCGCGGAGCTGCCGCTGTCGGCGGAGGTTGAGCGCGTCGCTGAGTATCGGCTGAGCGGGACGAAGATCTGGATCTCCAATGCACCCGAGGCGGAGCGCTATCTGGTCTTCGCGACCCTGGATCCGGGCCGTGGGCGGACGGGCATCACGGCTTTCCTGGTTGAACGCGGTACGCCAGGCTTCGGCTTCGGCGCGCATGAGCGGAAGATGGGGATCCGGGCCTGTCCCGCCGCGGAACTCGTGTTCGACGGAGCACGGGTGCCGGTGGCGAACCGGCTCGGGGCTGAGGGCGAGGGCTACCGGATCGCGCTGTCCGCGCTTGGCGAGGGCCGGATCTCCGTGGCGGCAGCCTGCGTCGGGCTGGCCCAGTCGGCGCTCGAGCAGGCTGCGGCGTATCTCGGCCAGCGCCACGCCTTCGGTGGTCCGCTGCATGACCAGCAGGGGCTCCGCTTCATGCTCGCCGAGATGGCCCGGGAGGTGGCTGCCGCCCGAGCCCTGACTCGGGAGGCAGCCCGGGCGAAGGACCGCGGCGAGCCAATCGCCGAGGCCTCGTCGCTGGCCAAGTGGACGGCCTCGGACGCGGCCATGCGGGTGACCACCGACGCGGTCCAGCTCTTCGGCGCGAGTGGCTACTCGCGCGAGACGGGGTTGGAGCGGCTCATGCGCGACGCCAAGGGCGCTCAGATCTACGAGGGGACCAACCAGATCCATCGGCTGGTCGTGGCCGACGCGCTGCTCCAACGGGTGACGGGGCGAGCCTGAGCGCGGACCCAGCGTTCGGAGCCTCAGCGCAGCGACGGACATTGCCCCCGGTACGACCCGCCCGCCCGCCGGTGTAGATTCCGGCCATGTCCGAACACCACTCCGGCAGCAACGGTCAGGTCTATCTGGTCAGCGCGGCGCGAACGCCGATCGGCAAGTTCGGTGGAGCCTTCGCCGGCACGCCCGCCGTGGACCTGGGTGCCGCGGCCATCCGGGCGGCCGTCGAGCGCGCCAACCTGCGCGAGGGCACTCCGATCGACGACGTCTTTCTGGGCCAGGTGCTCCAGGCCGGCGCCGGGCAGGCGCCCGCCCGCCAGGCGGCGCTGCGCGCGGGACTGCCGGTGACCACCAGTGCGACGACGATCAACCGGGTCTGCGGTTCTGGGCTCAAGGCGATCATGTTGGCCGCGGCGGCGATCCGGGCGGGCGACGCGGAGATCGTCGTGGCAGGCGGCATGGAGAACATGAACCAGGCACCGTACCTGCTGCCCAACGCCAGGTTCGGCTACCGTCTGGGGGACGGGATCATCCGGGACGCTGCTGTGGTGGACGGTCTGTGGTGTGCCACGGAAGACTGCCACATGGGCACCCATGCCGAGCGCGTCGCCGGGCACGATCAGGTCAGTCGAGCGGACCAGGACGCCTTCGCGCTGGGCAGTCACCAGAAGGCGATCGCCGCCATGGACGCAGGACGGTTCGATGCAGAACTCGTGCCGGTCACGGTTCGTGACGGGAAGGGCCGCGAGACAGTCGTCCGCGTCGACGAGGGTCCGCGTCGAGACACGACAATGGAGGCGCTCGGTCGGCTGCCGCCGGCCTTCGCCCTACCTGAACCGGAGCCCGGCGAGCCCTTGCTGGAAGGGTCAGTGACTGCCGGCAACGCCCCCGGCATCACCGACGGCGCGGCCGCAGTTGTCGTCGTCAGCGAGCGTACCGTGGAGGCCTTCGACCTGGAGCCACTGGCCCGCATCGTTGGCTACGCGCAGGCGGAGGTCGAGCCAAAGTGGCTGTTCCTGGCTCCGGTGGCTGGTGTCCGCCGCCTGCTCGAGCGGATTGAGCTGCCGATCGAGGCGTTCGACCTGATCGAGATCAATGAGGCGTTCGCCGCCCAGGTCCTGGCCGATGGCCGCCAGCTCGGCTTCGACTGGTCCAGGGTCAACGTCAACGGCGGGGCGATCGCGCTCGGCCACCCCATCGGCGCCAGCGGTGCCCGAATCGTGGCCACGCTGGTGCACGAGCTCCGTCGTCGCGAAGGCCGCTACGGCCTGGCCACCCTGTGCCTGGGCGGCGGAGGCTCCGTCGCGATGGCTGTCGAACGGGTCTGATCGGCCCTGGCGCCGACCAACCGGAGCAGATGAGGACCAGATGACCGAGACCGTCACCCCGCAGCCGCCGCTTCCCGCCATGGAACCGCCCATCTTTCGCCTGTTCATCGACGGAGCCTGGCTGGATGCGTGCGCGGGCCGCACGTTCGAGAGCGTCAATCCGGCCGACACGCGCGACGTCATCGGCCGATTCCAGGCCGGCGACGCGGCCGATGCCGCTCGGGCCATCCGGGCTGCCGAGGTCGCCTTTCCGGGCTGGCGCGGGACGCCGGCCCCGAAACGAGGCGAGATCCTGTACCGCTTCGGCCAGCTCATGACCGAGCACAAGGAGCGCCTGGCCCGGGCGATGACGCGCGAGATGGGCAAGGTCCTGGCCGAAGCCCGGGGCGACGTGCAGGAGGGGATCGACATCGCCTTTCTGATGGCCGGCGAAGGACGCCGGTTGTTCGGCGACACGACGCCCTCGGAGTTGCCCGACAAGTGGGCGATGAGCGTTCGCGAGCCGCTCGGTGTGGCCGGAATCATCACGCCCTGGAACTTCCCGATGGCGATTCCGTGTTGGAAGATGATGCCGGCGCTGGTGGCGGGCAACACGGTCGTGCTCAAGCCGTCGAGCGACACGCCACACTGCGCGACGCTGCTGGTCGAGCTCATGGCCGAGGCGGGCTTTCCGGCCGGCACGGTCAACCTGGTGACCGGCCCGGGTGCGCAGGTGGGCGATGCGATCGTGGCCAGCCCGGACGTGCCCGTCATCAGTTTTACCGGCAACACGCAGACCGGCCGGCGGATCGCGGAACTGGCTGCCCGACGGCTCAAGCGAGTCAGCCTGGAGCTGGGCGGCAAGAACGGGATCGTCGTGCTGGCCGACGCGGACCTTGAGCTGGCCACCGACGGGATCTTGTGGAGTGCCTTCGGGACGACCGGCCAGCGCTGCACGGCGTGCTCCAGGGTCATCGTCGCGGAGGCTGTGGTCGGCCCGCTGCTGGAACGGATCGAGCAGCGGACGCGCGGGTTGCGCCTCGGCTCCGGCCTGGATCCGGCGACCGACGTCGGCCCGCTCGTGAACGGCCCGGCAGGGGACAAGGTGGCCTCCTACGTCGAGGTCGGTCGGCGTGAGGGCGAGCTCGTGTGCGGCGGCGGCCGGGCGGCGGGACCGGGCCTCGAGCACGGCCACTTCTTCGAACCGACCATCTTTGCCAACGTGAAGCCGATGGACCGGATCGCCCAGGAGGAGATCTTCGGACCGGTCCTGTCGGTCATCCCGGTGGCCGACTACGCCGCCGCGGTCACCGTGCTCAACCAGACCCGCTACGGCCTGTCCTCGTCAATCTTCACCCGCGATGCGAACACGGCCTTCCGGGCCATGCGCGATTTCGAGACCGGGATCGTGTACGTCAACGCCGGTACGATCGGCGCCGAGACGCATCTGCCGTTCGGCGGCACGAAGCAGACCGGCAACGGGCATCGCGAGGCTGGCCACGCCGCGCTCGACACGTACACGGAATGGAAGTCGATCTACATCGACTTCAGCGGCCGGCTGCAGCGAGCCCAGATCGACAACCAGCCCGACTGAAGGGCTGGACGGGCGACCGCTGCCCCCCCGGACTTCACCGTGGGTCGCCGACTCAGCTTGGTTCGGCTGGCGGAGCCGCCGGTTCTTTGGGCGTCAGGTGTGCCTCGATCCCGTCGAGCATACGAGCCAGCCCGTACTCGAACTGGTCGTCGGCCGTGAGGTGGCTCGTCTCGGTCGCCATCGCCACGACGTTCGGGAACCGATCAGCCGGTAGGGATGCCAGCATTGCGCCGATCGCCTCGACCGACGCCTGGCGCTCATCCGGCGAAATGCTCGGGCCGGATATCGGATCGCGGCACTCGAAGACGGCGTAGCCCGACGCCCAGTTGACGATCAGGTTGACCGCCAGGGCCGAGTCGAGGACGCCGAAGCCATCGTGCCGCAGGGTGCCCATCAGCCACTCGAGTCCCTCGAGGGCGTTCGGCCCGAGCGTCGGCCGCTCACCCAGCAGTGAGGCCAGGTGGCGGTGGCGGACGAGCACGCGGCGCATCGCGCGGGCCACCTCTGCGAGCTGGTCGCGCCAGGCCTGTGCGGCCGGCACCTCCGCGCGAACCTCACCCATGATCTCGTCGAGGACCAGGTCGAGCAGCTGGTCCCTGTTCTTGATGTGCCAGTAGAGCGACGTCGCGCCTGCCCCGAGCTCCTGGCCCAGGCGTCGCATCGACAGGGCGTCCAGACCCTCCCGGTCCACGAACCGGATCGTTGCCTCCACGATCTGCTCGCGGCTGAGCGGTTCGCGTCCGCTGCGCGTGTGCAGGCGTCCGGTTGGCCACCACGGCTCGTTGCCGACGGCTCCACCGAGCGGGTCCTTCCGAGTCGTCATCCGTCGCTCAGTTCGTCCGGTGCTCGCACGGTGTACGTCTCACTCGCACGCTGTACTTGACACGCGGACACTGTTCGATCATAGTCCGGCCATCGCCCTTCTCGTACACCGTGCGAGTCATGTGCACCACTCTATCACCGAAAGGACCGTGGGGAACCATGACGCCTGACCAGGTACAGGCTCGGCGCTGGTGGATCCTTGGTGTGCTCATCCTCGCCCTGTTCGGGGTGACGCTGGACAACATGATCCTCAACGTCGCGTTGCCCACACTTGCGGCGGACCTCGGCGCGACTGCGTCGCAGCTGCAGTGGATGGTCAACGCGTACGTCCTCGTGTTCGCGGGGCTCCTGCTCGTGGCCGGCGCCCTCTCGGACCGCTACGGCCGGCGGCTCGCGCTCGTCGTCGGCCTGGCCATCTTCGGCTTCGGTTCGGCGCTGACGCCGCTCGTCGCCACGTCCGGGCAGCTCATCGCGCTGCGCGCACTGATGGGACTGGGCGCCGCGCTTGCGATGCCGTCGACCCTGTCGATCATCGCCGACGTATTCAAGGCCGAGGAGCGCCCGAAGGCCATCGCGACCTGGGGGATGGTGTCCGGGCTGGGCATCCTCGCCGGGCCGATCCTGGGTGGTTGGCTCATCGGCCACTTCGCCTGGCAGTCGATCTTCCTCGTCAACGTGCCCTTCGTGGCCGTGGGCATCCTGGCCGCCATCCTGGTCGTGCCCGAGTCGCGGGCGTCCAGTCCGGTGCCCCTCGATCCGGTCGGCGCCGCCCTCTCGGTCGCCGGCCTGGTGAGCCTGGTGTACGGGATCGTCTCGATCCCCGGGGAAGGCTGGGCGTCTCCGCTCGTCGTCGGCTCGCTCACGGCGGCGGTCGTGCTGGTCGGTGCGTTCGTATGGTGGGAGCGTCGAGTGGCGCACCCGATGCTCGACGTGCGCTTGTTTCGCGACGCCCGGTTCAGTGCCGCGAGCATCTCCGTGACGCTCGTGTTCTTCAGCCTCATGGGCGCGCTGTTCTTCCTCAGCCAGTACCTCCAGGGCGTGCTCGGGTTGTCCGCGTTCGAGGCGGGCCTGCGCTTCATCCCCATTGCCGTCGGCGTGACGGTCGCGTCCCCACTCGCGGCGATCCTGATGATCCGGGTCGGCACCCGGATCACCGCCGCAGCCGGGCTCGCCATCGTGGCCGTCGGCCTCGGCGCGATGGCGACGCTGGGCACCGCCAGCGGCGACCTGCACATCGCGACTGTTCTCTTCGTGGCCGCCTTTGGCATGGGCCTGGCGATGACGCCGACGACCGACGCGATCATGGGCGCGCTGCCCAGGGAGCAGTTCGGCGTGGGCTCGGCCGTCAACGACACGACGCGCGAGATCGGCGGTGCGCTGGGCGTCGCGATCCTGGGCAGCATTCTCGCGGCGCTCTACGCGTCGGCGATGGGCAGCGCGGTGGCGGGCTTGCCGGCAGCCGCGGCCGAAACCGCCCGTCAGTCCCTGGCCGGTGCTGGCGTGGTGGCAAGCGGTCTCGGTGGTCCGGCCGGAGCCGTCCTGCTGGCGAGCGCACAACGGGCATTCGTCCATGCCATGGCGGTCACGTCGCTGGTCGGCATCGTCTTCTCCGTCGCCGGCGTGTTCGTCGCCCTGGCCTTCCTGCCGACGCGTGCGTCGGACGTTGCGGCGAGCGCACGCGGAGGCGGCGCGGCCGGCGGCGACCCTACCAGGCTCGAGCCTCGAGCCGAGACCACGGAGGATCGGCGAAGGCGTCGGCAGTCGGCTTGACCGCGTCGTCGCCAACTCGTCGCCAACTCGCCGACAATACCCATTCCGTCGCCCCATCGGCCGCGCGCCGCCCTGCACAGAGGAGCCGTCCCCACCATGTCGCCGACCCAGCCAGGTAGCCGCCCGTCCCGTGAGCCTGCCACCGTCCGGGTGGCGATGTGGAGCGCCCGCCACCGCTGGCCGGTGTTCGCCCTGTGGTTCATCGCCACGATCGGGCTGTTCGTCCTGAGCACGATCGGCGGCGGAATCCGGGCACTCGATGCCAGCGGCAACCCGAACGAGCACAAGCTCGAAGCCCAGCAGGCCTACGATGTCTTCAACGCCGGCGGCAAGAACGCTCCGTCAGAGCAGTTCGTGGTGGTCGTCCGGGGTGGCGTCGGGGCCAGCCAGGATCCGGCCTTCCAGGCAGCCGTCACGCAGCTCGTCGACCGTCTGCGTACCGCTCGGGTGGATCTGGAGGGCGTCGCCACGCCGACCTTCGATCAGCTGGTGGACCCATTCAAGGCGCCACCGGCGGCAGAGCTGATCTCGACCGACGGCACGACTGTCCGGATCGTCGGGCGTGTGCCCGGAGAGCGACCGAGGGTGAAGCTGCTGCTCGCCCCGGTCCTGCCGATCGTCGACGCGGCTCGGGCAGCCAACCCGGCGACCACCATCCACGTGATCAGCGGCACGTTCATCAACGACGACATCACCACGCTCATCTCGCACGATCTCGACAGTTCGCTCCGGCTAACCCTGCCGCTGACGTTCCTCATCCTGGTCGTCGCGTTCGGCGCGATCGCGGCGTCCGTCGTGCCGCTGGTGCTGGCCATCAGCTCGCTCCTGGCGGCCTTCGGACTGCTCGGCCTGTACAGCCAGATCGTCGGGCCGGTCAGCGCCAATGCCACCCAGCTGATCGTGCTCATCGGGTTGGCCGTGGCCGTGGACTACTCGCTGTTCATGGTCACCCGGTTCCGGACCGAGCGCCGGGCGGGGCGGACGACCGCGCTGGCGATCGAGATCGCCAGCAGTACGGCGGGCCGGGCCGTCTTTTTCTCGGGACTGGCGGTGATGATCTCGCTGGCTGGGCTGTTCACCCTGGGCGTCGCGCTGTTCAGCTCGATGGCGGTCGGCACGATCGGAGTCGTGTTCGTCTCGGTCATCGGGAGCCTGACGTTCCTGCCGGCGACCCTGGCCATTCTGGGCGATCGGGTCAACGCCGGCCGACCGGCGACGTGGCTGCCGCGTCTCCTGGGCCACGCCCCGTTCGCGCCTGTCCGATCGTGGGCCGCTGCGTCGCGAGCATGGCTCGATCGGCGCGCGGAGCGGGTCGAGGGAAGTGGGATCTGGGGTCGGCTGGTGACGGCGGTCATGCGCCGACCGGTCCGATTGACCATTCTCGCCGTGGCCGTGCTGCTCAGCCTGGCCAGCCCGATCCTGCACCTGCGGACCGGGGTCACGGACATCACCGGGTTCCCCGCCTCGATCGACGGGGTGGCCGGTATCCGGTTGCTCAACGACAAGTGGCCCCAGGGCACCCAACTCACGCTGGACGTCGTGGTGACCCAGGCCGATCAGCCGGACACGAAGCTGGCCATCGAGCGCCTGACGACCGATGGCCTCGCCATTCCGGGCCTGAGCCGACCGGTGACGGTCACGCCGTCACGCGACGGGAAGGTGGCCATGGTCTCGTTCACCATGGCCGGGGGGCAGAACGATCCGGCCAACCGGGCGCTGGTCCGCACCGCCCGTAGCTCGCTCACCGTGGCAGCCTTCGCCGGACTGGCCGGCGTCCGCACGTACGTCACGGGCGACGCAGCCTACTCGCTCGACGTGACCGAGGTCTACGCGAACGGCACCCCGACGATCCTCGTGTTCGTGCTCGGGCTGTCCTTCCTGCTCATGCTCATCGCCTTCCATTCGATCGTCATCCCGATCAAGGCGATCTTGCTCAACCTGTTGTCCACCGGGGCTGCCTACGGCGTCCTGGTGCTGGTGTTCCAGAACGGTTGGCTGGCCGGTCCACTGGGGATCACCGCCGGAGGCGTCATCGAGAGCTGGGTGCCGGTCTTCATCTTCACGATCCTGTTCGGCCTGTCGATGGACTACCACCTGTTCATCCTCACCCGAATCAAGGAGGCCCGAGATCGCGGGCTCGATTCGCGCGCGGCCGTCAGCACGGGGATCTCGATCACGTCAGGCACCATCACGAGTGCTGCCTCGATCATGGTCGTGGTCTTCGGTGTCTTCGTGACCCTGCGCTTCGTATTCATCCAGCAGCTGGGTCTTGGTCTGGCGGTGGCGGTCCTGCTGGACGCGACGATCGTGCGGAGCATCCTGCTGCCCGCCTCGATGACCCTGCTCGGTGACTGGAACTGGTGGATGCCGCGCATGCTGGACTGGATCCCCCGGGTGACCATCGAGGGCGATCCGGACGAGCCCTTCGCGCCCACGGACGCCGCTACGGAAGCAGCCGCGGGCGCCTGATGGCCCGGGGCCAGCGCTGGCGGACCGAGATGGAGTACGATCCGCCCGGGCCGGTAGCTCAACGGCAGAGCAGCTGACTCTTAATCAGCTGGTTGAGAGTTCGAATCTCTCCCGGCTCACCAAGGCCCGCCCGCGGATGAACGCCCCGACCGGTCGCCCGGAGGGGCGTTCGATCGTTCAGGCTGCGGACACCGCCTGAGACAACAGCATGAGGAGCCGATCCTGAGCGCAGGACCTCCGCCGCCCGTGACCGGGTCGTCCGGTGACGACCAGGACGCCTCGGCTGGCGCGGGATCCGGCGTGGACGCGGCTCGTGAACGCAGAGCCACAGCGCGCCTGGTCTGCGGTGTGCTGACCGCGCTCGTACCCGGGCTGGGCCATCTGGTCATCGGTCGACGGCGGGCCGCCATCGTGTATGTCGCGCCGGTCGCGGCGCTGCTGACGGTGCTGGCGGCGCTGGGCCTGAGCCAACCACGAGCTGGCCTCATCGCCCTGCTGGTCGATCCGGCGGTCATCGGCTTCCTGCTCGTGCTCCAGGTGGTCCTGCTCGGCTGGCGGCTCGCGGCTGTACGTTCGGCGATGGGCGATCGCTCGTTCGGGCGGCTGCGTGGCACCGATCGAGTCGCCGTCGCCGTCGTGCTCGCCCTGGTGGTCTTGCCGCAGGCGGCGGTCGGCTACGTCACCGACGTGGCTCGGGAGGCGAGCGCGCGGGCGTTCGCACCGTCGATCGACGAGGCCTTTCCGGGCGCGTCGCTCGTGCCCGCGGTTGGCTCGTCCGATCCGGGCGGCACCGACGCAGCTCCGTCGCCGGCCGCTGCCCTCAACAGTCGCCTCACGGTGCTGCTCCTGGGCATGGACTCGGGCGTGGGCCGGACCACGGCGCTGACCGACACGATGATCGTTGCGTCGCTCGATCCGGT
>JANMQO010000051.1:0-1973 GCA_031370565.1 Chloroflexota bacterium | reverse complement strand
AGACATGCTGGAAGTTCTTGAGCGTCGCCCGGCTGTTCTCCGCGGACACGCCAGCCGCCTGACTGGCCACCAGTCCGAACGCCACCGCAAGTGTGCCGACGCGCCGAAGCGTGCTCTTCCGGCTGAGACTGAGACGCATCTGTTGTCCTCCTACCATGTCCCCGTTGATGGTCGTCATCGTACGATGGTCCTGGGGGTGTGCGCCAAGGTTCTCATCGTGTCAGGGCCCCGTAGCCGCCAAACGGTGGTGCGTCCTGCCACCACTCGTCCGTCCTCGTCCATCACTGGCGCGAGACGGCGCCCCGCCGTCGGGACGAGGAACCCAGAGATGCGACCACGGCTGCGTGCTCACGGACGAGTTTGTTCGCGAGGGCGAGGTCGAAGATCTCCCGGCCGAAGACATCCTTGGATCGCGACGTGACCTCCGAACGACAGAAGGCCAATCCGGCCGACTTGAAGCGCTCGACGTGCTCGAGGCACGCGACGTAGAACTGGACCTCCCGGTCCAGGATGGCCGCTTCGACGTGGTTCATCTGCGCAGCGGAGGGGAACTCGAAGCGATACCCATCGACCGGCCCCTGCTTGAACTTCTCGAATGTCTGCTCCGCTTCCGCGCTGTAGTCGGGCTCTGGGTCGTAGCTGTTGACCCTGATTCGGGGACCCTGGATGTGGAGGCGGTAGCGGACCCACGACAGATCAGCCTCGAGCCGCTGCGTGTCGCCGGCGATCGCCTTGAACTCGTCGGATCCGGTGCAGGTGTTCAGATAGTGGCGGAAGGCCAGCAAGCCGCGCGACCGCACCTCCGTGTGCCAGCTCGTGGCCGAGACGGTCCACGGCAACGCAGTACGCCTCGACGGCGTCCACAAACCAGCGCTGCTTCTGCAGCTCGCATGGGGGCGTCGGCACGATGCGCCTCAACGAATGGCGCCCAGCCGCCGACTGTGCCGGTCGGGCTGGCAAGACCGGCCGCAGCACCCGAAGCAGTTCTGGGGCACCATTTGCCGGTGACCTGCCGAGTATGCATCCTCGATCCTCGCGGCGAGGACCACGTCGTCGCCCGATCCGAGCCTGCGCAGGGGACGGCCGGGTGACCATCGGCGCGGACCTCGGCATCTTCATCGTCAGCGTTGCAGCCGGCCTGATCGGAGCGCTGGCCGGCGTGGGTGGCGGGATCATTGTCATCCCGGCCCTCACGATCCTGTTCGGGGTAGACGTACGCCTCGCGATCGGGGCCAGCATCGTCAGTGTCATCGCCACGAGTTCCGGCGCAGCGGCCGCATACGTGCGCGACCGGATGACCGACATGCGGATCGGCATGTTCCTTGAGCTGGCCACGACCAGCGGCGCGGTGGCGGGAGCCCTGCTGGCCGCCGTGGTGGCGCCCGCGTTCCTGCTCGTCCTGCTGGGCGGGGTGCTGCTTTTGTCGGCCGCCCAACAGGTGCTGCGGCTGGGTGAAGAGGTGCCACCGATCGCCGAGCCGTCAGCGCTCGCGGCCCGTTTCGGCCTGGTCGGCAGCTACCCGGACCGCCGGCTTGGACGCGATGTCGCGTATGCCGCCCAGCGGGTGCCGCTCGGCTTCGCCCTGATGGGCTTCGCGGGGCTCGTCTCGGGCCTGCTCGGGATCGGCTCAGGGGTGCTCAAGGTGCTGGCCATGGATGGGGCCATGCGGTTGCCCATGAAGGTGTCCTCGGCGACCAGCAACTTCATGATCGGGGTCACCGCCGCGGCCTCGGCCGGGATCTACCTTGGACGCGGTGACGTGGACCCGCGGATTGCGGCGCCCGTTGCGCTGGGCGTGCTGGCCGGCGCGACAGTGGGCGCCAGGCTGCTGCCGCGGCTGTCCAATGGGCATGTGCGCCTGGTCTTCCTGCCGGTCCTCATCGCGATCGGCCTCGAGACCATCGCGCGCGGCTTCGGGGTGGGGCCGTGAACCCGGCCCGCTTCCGGGAGCTGGTCAGCGGCGTGTTGATCGT
>JANMQO010000025.1:0-2764 GCA_031370565.1 Chloroflexota bacterium | reverse complement strand
CCCGATGCCGAGCGCGGTCCCATCGCCCAGTCCCAGCTGAGCACCCGCTCCGGTGCGCCTGCTCAGCTACCGGGATGACTCGGGGCAGGATCTGTCCCGTCATGTCCCGGCCGGCCTGGAATCGCGCCTGGACGGCGACTGGGCGCTGCAGCGCTGGCTCACACCCGGCATCCGCCTCGGGCGGCTGCTCCCCGACGGCGGTGTCGAGGTGGCACCGGGCCGGGCGCCGAGACCCACGGCGGAGCTGACCGCTGCCCCCGCCATCCCGCGGCCCGGCAAGATCGTGTGCATCGGGCACAACTACCGGGCCCACATCACCGAGCAGGGCATCGAGCCGCCAGATCGACCGCTGCTCTTCGCCAAGTTCGCCAACGCCGTGCTGGCCGATGGCGAACCGATCCTCCGACCGACCGGCAGCCATGCGCTCGACCTTGAAGCCGAACTCGGCGTGGTCATCGGTCACACGGCCCGTCGGGTGTCGGCCGGCCAGGCCATGACGCACGTACTGGGCTACGTGGTTGTCAACGACGTGAGCGCCCGCGACTGGCAGGGCACCAAGGCTGCGCTCCGGCCCGGCGAGCGCGGTGACGGCCAGTGGCTGCGGGCCAAGGGCTCTGATACGTTCTTCCCGATCGGCCCGATCCTGGTCACCGCCGACGAGTTCGACGGACCGCCGGACCTGGCCATCCGCTCCTGGCGAATCCCGGGCGCCGGCCCGCAGGCCGGCCAGCCGATCATGATGCAGGATGGCCGGACCGGCGACTTGCTCTTCGGCATCCCTGAGCTGATCGAGTTCGTCAGCCGCTCGATCACGCTGGAGCCCGGCGACATCATCTCGACCGGGACGCCCGCCGGGGTAGGCGTCTTCCGCGATCCGCCGATGTTCCTGGAGCCGGGCGATCGTGTCCGGGTGGAGATCGAGGGGATCGGCTCGGTGGAGAACCCCGTCATCGACGCGACCGACGCCGACTGAGCGAAGAGGAGCCGTCATGTCCGTTCCGGAGCGAACCCTGCCGGCCACCCTGCCGGCCACCCTGCCGGCCACCATGCGCGCCCTGGTCAAGGCCGCCCCCGCGCCCGGCGCCGAGTTGCGCGACGTCCCCGTACCGACGCCCGGCCCCGGTGAGCTGCTCATCCGCGTCGAGGCGACCAGCCTGTGCGGCACGGACCTGCACATCTACCATTGGGACCAGTGGGCGCAGGAACGGCTCGGCGGCGGGTTGCCCCGGATCTTCGGGCACGAGATGGCCGGACGGGTGGTCGCCCACGGGCCGGGTCTGCTCGGGCGCGACGCGATCCCGCTGGGCACGCTCGTGGCGGCCGAGACTCACCTCGTCGACGGCTCGTGCTACCAGTGCCGGACCGGCCGCGAGCACGTCTGCGCGAACCTGCGGATCGTGGGCGTGGATATCGACGGCGCGTTCGCGGAATACATGGTCTTGCCCGCCCACAACGCCTGGCCGTCGGAGGGTCTGGCCCCGGAGATCGCCGCGATCCAGGAGCCGCTGGGCAACGCCGTCCATGCCGCGTTCATGGAGGAGATCGCCGGTCAGACCGTGCTGGTCATCGGCTGCGGACCGATCGGGCTCATGGCCATTGCCATCGCCAACCTGGCCGGCGCCGCCAAGGTCTTCGCCACGGACGTCAACCCCGAGCGGATGACGCTGGCCCGCGCGCTTGGTGCGGACCTCGTGCTCGACGGTCGGGATGACGTCGTGGGCCTGCTGCGCCAGGCGACCGGCGGCGTCGGGGTGGACATCGTGCTGGAAATGAGCGGCGCGGAACAGGCCATCCGGCAGGGCTTCGAGGCGGCCACCAACGGCGGCCGTGTCTCGCTCCTGGGCCTCCCCTCGAAACCGATCACCCTGGACCTCAACAACGACATCATCTTCAAGGGCCTGCGCGTCTACGGGATCACCGGCCGGAAGATGTTCGAAACCTGGTACCGAACCCAGGCGCTGCTGGCCCAGGGCCTGGATCTGTCGCCGATCGTCACCCATCGGTTCCCCCTGGCCCGCTTCGACGAAGCCTTCGCGTTGCTGGCCGGCGGCCATGCCGGCAAAGTCGTCCTGCTGCCGATGGAGGCCTGAGCCGTGACCGACCACGTGACCGACCACGTGACCGACCCGCTGGCATTCCTGGCCACGGACCTCGCCGACCTGCGGGCGAAGCAGCTCTACCGGCCACTCCGGGTCATGAGCTCCGCACAGGGCCCGATCGTGTCCGTCGATGAGCGCCGCCTGATCAGCCTGTCGTCCAACGACTACCTGGGCCTCACCCACCACCCTCGCCTGCGGGCCGCCGCCGTGCAGGCTGTCGAGCAGTTCGGCGTCGGGTCCGGTGCCGTCCGGACGATCGCCGGAACGATGCAACTGCACGAGGAGCTGGAGGCCGAGCTGGCCCGCTTCAAGGGCGTGGCGGCAGTGCTCACCTTCCAGTCCGGGTTCACGGCCAACACCGGGGTCATCCCGACGATCACCGGCGAGGCGGATCTGATCGTGGGCGACGCGCTCAACCATGCCTCGATCATCGACGGGATGCGCCTCTCCAAGGCGCCCCGGGTCATCTACCCGCACGCCGACGTGAGCGCGCTGCGCGAGATCCTGGCCAAGGCCCGGGCCGACGGGCGCGCGGATGGCAGCGGCCCGCACCGGCTCATCCTGGTCGTGACCGACGGCGTCTTCTCGATGGACGGCGACATCGCCCCGCTGCCCGGCATCGTCGAGGCGGCCGAGGCGTACGGCGCCGCCGTCATGGTCGACGA
>JANMQO010000017.1:0-1547 GCA_031370565.1 Chloroflexota bacterium | reverse complement strand
CAGGCAATCGCGACTGCCACCAGCTGGGTGCGCGACCACGTGGCGCCCGGCTCAACCGTCGCCTTCGGCTCGTTCCTGAGCTACGAGATGGCCAACGAGCTGTCCGGCTATCGGCTGGTCCAGATCCGCCAGGAGATCGCCCGGGCGACGCCGGACGCCCCGGAGGGACTCGTCGCCGAGGGACTGGCGGCCGCGCCCGACTTCGTCTCGGCGGACATCGCGCCGCGCAACGTCAACGAGTACCAGGCCTACCAGGCCGGGCAGCTGAGCGCCGCGTTCCGCCGGACCGGTGCCACGACCTGGGTCTACTCGATCGGCACGACGACGAGCGCGCCGACGATCTTGGCCGCAGTGGCCACCGCGACCGGCATCCACGAGCTTGCCCACTGGTCGTGGACCGACGGCACCCAGACGATCGAAACGCACATCCTGGCGGTCGACCCGCAGACGCTCCAGTTCGACCCCAACCGGCTGTACCTGGCGCCCGACGCGCTGGCCCGCCTGGTCAGCCATCTCGAACGAACGCCCGGCCGATCCGCCGCCGCCGCCCGGCTGCTCCTGCAGCGGATCGTCGTGACCGGCGACCCCCTGGCCGCCCGGCCCGACCTGGACCGGCTGCGGACGCTGGCCGGCCACTGAACCCGCCACCTGCCTGAACGCGGCTACGGCCGTTGACCGGGCTGCCTACAATGTCCGCGCACCGGCACCAGCAAACGCCATGGAGGGGTACGCGTGAACGGTCAGCCCAGCCGCGCCAGGAGAATGCTCAAGGGGGTCGGCATGGTCCTCATCGTGGGCCTGATGGCCCCGTCGGTGACCATGGTTCAGGGCGGCGCGTCTCGCCCCTGGACGGCCAGCGTGCCCGTCGTCAATGTCGTCGCCAGCAGCCCCACGACCGGCGGCGGCTACCCCGACCCGGGCGGCGCTCCGGCGGCCGGTACCTGCACCTCGGGCAGCTTCAACGCCAACCGTTCCGAATCGTGGCTGGCGGTCAAGCCCGGCTCGGACGACCTTGTCGGCGCCTCGAAGTTCTTCTTCGACCGGTACTCCACGTTCTACAACTTCTACCTGGGGGCGTACCGCATGCCCGCCGGCAAGCCGGCCGGGAACGCCATCGTCCAGGGCTACGACTGCGTCACGACCGGCAGCCAGGCGATGCCGCCAAGCTGGACGAACGCGACCGACCCGAACGTGGCCTTCGATACCCAGGGTCGGGCCTACCAGACGATGCTGCCGTTCAACGCCTACTGGGCCGGCGGCCTGCATCCGAACGCCGCCATCGACGTCTCCTACTCGGACGACCTCGGCCTCCACTGGGTCTAGGGGAACGGCGGCGCCGATCTCGAGCAGTCGCCGAACGCCATCTCGACTACGCTCGGCCACGTCGAGGACAAGCAGTGGATCGCGGTCAACCACGTCGTCGGGAACGCCTACGCCGACCACGTCTACGCGATGTGGACGGTGTTCAACGGCAACGGCCCGTCGAAGATCAAGGTCGCGATCTCCCGTGACCGCGGCCAGACGTTCTCGAAGGCGCAGACGCTCAC
>JANMQO010000323.1:0-5487 GCA_031370565.1 Chloroflexota bacterium | reverse complement strand
GCCTCCCATCGGCAGATTGGCCCCGCGTCGCCGAGCCTACCACCGTCCCGCGATGGCGACGCCCCCCATCCGCGGCTCAGACCTCCTTGAACTCGCCCTCGACGGTCTCCTCGCCTTCAGGCGAACCTGTGGGGCCGGCGCCATTGTCGCCACCGGCAGGCGCGCCGTCAGCGGACGGACCGGCGCCGTCCGTACCGGCAGCCGCCGAAGCCGCCTGGTATGCCGCGGTCCCGACCTTCTGGAGCACCTCGGCTAGCGCCGTCGCGCTCGACTTCACTGCCTCGAGGTCGCTCCCCTTGAGCGCCTCACGAACCGCCTCGATGGCCGCCTCCGTGGCCGCCCGGTCCTCGGCCGCCACCTTGTCGCCGAGATCCTTGAGCGTCCGTTCGGCCTGGTAGGTGAGCTGCTCGGCCTGGTTCCTGGCCTCGACTTCCTCACGCCGCTGGCGGTCCTCCTCGGCGTGCTCCTGCGCGTCGCGGACCATCGAGTCCACGTCGTTCTTGGAGAGCATGGAGCTGGCCGTGATGCGGACCTGCTGCTCCTTGGCCGTCGCCCGATCCTTGGCCTTGACGTCCAGGATGCCGTTGGCGTCGATGTCGAAGGTGACCTCGACCTGGGGGATGCCCCGCGGCGCCGACGGGATGCCATCGAGGATGAACCTGCCCAGGGTCTTGTTGTCCTGGGCGAAGTCGCGCTCGCCCTGAAGGACGTGGATTTCGACCTGGCTCTGGTTGTCCGAAGCGGTCGAGAAGACCTGGCTCTTCGAGGTCGGGATCGTGGTGTTGCGCTCAATGAGCTTGGTCATGACCCCGCCGAGCGTCTCGATCCCGAGCGACAGCGGCGTGACGTCGAGCAGCAGGACATCCTTGACGTCGCCGGCCAGGACCCCCGCCTGGATCGCTGCGCCGATGGCCACGACTTCGTCCGGGTTGACGCCCTTGTGCGGCTCCTTGCCCCCGAACATGGCCTTGACGGCGTCGACGACGGCCGGCATGCGGGTCTGGCCGCCGACGAGGATGACCTCGTCGATCTCCGCGGCACGCAGGCCGGCGTCCTTGAGGGCAGCCACCACCGGGCCCGCGGTCTTGTCGATCAGGTCGCGGACCAGGTCCTCCAGCTTGGCTCGACTGAGCGTGACCACGAGGTGCTTGGGACCGGACGCGTCGGCCGTGACGTAGGGCAGGTTGATCTCCGTCGACATCGTCGAGCTGAGCTCGATCTTGGCCTTCTCGGCGGCCTCCTTGAGGCGCTGAAGTGCCTGCTGGTCCTTGGACAGGTCCATGCCCTGGTCGCGCTTGAACTCGGCCAGCAGCCACTCGATGACGCGCTGGTCGAAGTCATCGCCGCCCAGATGGGTGTCACCGTTGGTGGCCTTGACCTCGAACACGCCGTCGCCCAGCTCCAGGATCGAGATGTCGAACGTGCCGCCGCCCAGGTCGTAGACCGCGATCTTCTCGTCGTGGGTGCGATCCAGGCCGTAGGCCAGCGCCGAGGCGGTCGGCTCATTGATGATCCGCTTCACGTCCAGACCGGCGATCCGGCCGGCGTCCTTGGTGGCCTGCCGCTGGGTGTCGTCGAAGTAGGCCGGGACGGTGATGACCGCCTCGGTGATCTTCTCGCCGAGGTAGGCCTCCGCGTCCGCCTTGAGCTTCTGCAGGATCATCGCGCTGAGCTCGGGCGGCGTGTAGAACTTGCCGTCGGCCAGGGCAACCCGCACACCGTCGCTCTTGGGGTCCTTCTCGACCTTGTACGGGACGAGCGCCATCGAGTGCTTGGTCTCCGGGTCATCCCAGCGGCGGCCCATGAAGCGCTTGATCGAGTAGACCGTGTTCGTCGCGTTGGTGACCGATTGGCGCTTGGCCAGCTGGCCAACGAGCCGCTCACCGGTCTTGGTGAAGGCGACGACCGACGGGATCGTTCGACCGCCTTCGGCCGAGGCGATGACGGTCGGCTCGCCGCCCTCCATGACGGCAACGACGCTGTTCGTCGTGCCCAGATCGATGCCGATGATCTTGCCCATCGCGGTTCCGTGCTCCTTGATCGGTGGTGGTTTCGGGTGGTGGTGTGGGGGTCTTCGTTGGGGTGGTGGTTGGCGGTGGTGGTTGGGGGTGGTAGCTTGTTCGTGGCGCAGGTACGGCGGTCCTCGTCGGAGGACCGCCTCAGGGCTGCTCGTCCAGGGGCTGGTCGGCGCCGTTGGTGTGGTGGGTCTGCGCCGGGGGCACCGCGACGGCGACACGGGCGGGGCGCAGGACGCGGTCCCGGATGCGGTAGCCGCGCTGCAGTTCGGCGACGACGGCGCCCTCGGGGTGGGTCTCGCTGGGGACGTTCACCAGCGCTTCATGCTCGCGCGGATCAAAGGCGGCCCCGGGGGCGACGTCGATCGGCCGGACGCCTTCACTCTCGAGCAACAGCCGGAGCTTGCGATCGATCGCCGTGATGCCCTCCGCCCAGGCGTCGTCGAGCAGGGCGGCCGGCCGGGCCTCGATCGCGCGATCGAAATCGTCGGCCAGCGAGAGGACCTTGGCCAGCAGGAAGTCACCGGCCAGACCGGCGTCGCGCTCGCGCTCCTCGCTCGTCCGGCGTCGGTAGTTCTGGAACTCGGCCCGTTCGCGCTGCAGGCCGTTGAGATACTCGGCGGCCTGAGTTTGCGCGGCCTCGAGCTGGGTCGTGAGCTGGGCGATCTCCTCGAGCAGCGTGCTCGGCGAGATGTCCAGCGCGTCGGATCGTTCCTGGGCGCGGGTACGGTGGGGCATGTCGTCGGGTCTCGATACGCGGGGTGACATTGGTCTAGGCGTACAGGTGGTCCACGAGTTCGTTCATCAGGCCGGACACGAAGCCGACGGTCCCGATGGCGTGGCGGTAGGCCATCCGGGTGGGACCCAGCACGCCGACCACGCCGACCGCCCGGCCAGGCTGCCCATAGGGCGCCAGGATGAGCGAGACTTCGCGCATCTCGACCGTCGGGTTCTCGTGGCCGATGAAGACGTGGATCCGGCCGCTGCCGGCGACGATCCGGAGCAGTTCGCCGAGCACGAGCCGGTTCTCCAACGCGCCGAAGATCCGGCGCAGCTTTTCGCTCTGGGCGAACTCCGGCGCGTCCATCACGTTGAGCAGGCCGTCGCTGTAGACCTCTTCGACGGCGGCGGCGTCGAACTCGGCCATCGTCCGGGCGATCCGCTCGGCGACCCGGTACAGGAGGGCGGCCAGCTGGAGGCGGGAGTCCGAGTCCGTCGAAGCGCCCGTGTCGGCCGCGCTGTTGATGGCGTCCGCGGCGGCAAGCGCCGGCAGGCGAGCCTCGATCTCCATTGCGGTCTCGCCGACCAGCTCGGCGTTGAGCTGGTTGACGATGCGGGTCAAGTCGGCCTGGTCGACGCTCCGGTCGAGGACGATGAGCTGCTGCTTGATGGTGCCTTCGCGCAGCACGAGGATCAGGCTGGACAGCCGATCCTGGAGGCCGACGAGGTCGATCCGGCGAACGCGCGCGGCATCGGGCTTGGCCGCGGTGGCCAGACCGGCCGACCCGGTGACGCTGGCCAGGGTCGTGGCGGCCAGTCGGAACCAGTGTTCGCTGGCGTGCTCCACCTGGCCGAACTGGTGGCGGATCATGAGCTGTTCGACCGCTGGCAGCGGGGCGGCTTCAGCCAGTGCCTCGACATAGAAGCGGTAGCCGGCATCGGTGGGGATGCGCCCGGCCGAGGTGTGCGGATGGGTGAGCAATCCGGCGTCCTCGAGGTCGGCCAGGATGGCTCGCACCGTGGCGGAGCTGACCCCCAGCCGGTAGCGCTCGACGAGCGCCTGGGAGCCGACCGGCGTGGCCGTCACGACGTATTCCTCGATGACCGCCCGCAGGATCGCCAGGGAACGAGCGTCCAAGGGGTCGGCGGTGGGGCGACTGCGTCGCACCAAGGGCGGGACTCCTTCCTGTTAGCACTCTCGTGTGTAGAGTGCTAACCGTGCTGCCGGCATCCTAGCAGCCGACGACGGGGAGTGTCAACGCGGAACCTGCGACATCACGGGCCGGGCGACGCCGCATGGCCCCAGCCGCCGGCGAGTCACAGTAGCCGGCTGAAGACCTCGTTGGAGAGGAGGCGGCCCCGGGTCGTGAGGCGGACGTGGCCATCTAGGGCGGGTTCCACGAGATCCGCCTCGGCGGCCCAGGCGAAGACGTCCGCCACGGCCGGGTCCAAGATCGCTGTGAGGGGTACCCCGCCGTCCAGCCGCAACCCCAGGATGAGTGTTTCGGCGGCCGCGGCGGTCATGTCCAGCGGCAACTCGGTGGAACCTGGGGGCAGCCGTGCGGCTACTCCGGGCAGAGCGCGCGCTCCGGACGTGCTGGACGCAGCAGGCGTCAATGCCGCCAGGTACCCGTCCAGGCGTGCGGCGTTCCAGCGCCGGACGGCACCATCGAAGGCGTGCGCGCCGGGCCCGACCGCCTCCACCGACCGCCGCTCCCAATAGGCCAGGTTGTGCCGGCTCTCGTGGCCCGGCTTCGCCCAGTTGGACAGCTCGTAGCCGCGAAACCCGGCCTCGGCCAGGCGATGGACGGCCAGGTGGTACATCGCCGCAGCCCGGTCCTCGTCCTGCGTCCGGGCGGCACGCGCCCGCCAGCGTCGGGCGCCCGGGCGCACCGGCAGATGGTCGCCCGTCGGGCCGGTCAGTCCCTCCGCGTCCGGATCGTCCAGCTGCAACGCGTACAGCGAGAGGTGGTCCGGCTCGAGCTCCAGCGCTCGTTCGAGCGATTCCGTCCAGCTGGCCAGAGACTGGCCCGGGGTGTCGTACAGCAGGTCGATGTTGACCGACTGGACGCCGGCCGCCCGGGCCGCATGCACCGCCTCGGCCACGTGCCGGGGTGCGTGCCGCCGACCGAGCGCCGGCAACTCCTCCGCGACCAGGCTCTGGGCCCCGAACGAGATCCGGGTCACGCCGGCCAGGCTCTGGGCGACGGGATCGCCCCGTTCATCCGGTCCGGGGTTGGCCTCCAGGGTCACCTCGGCGTCTGGGACCAGACCGAACCGCTCGCGGACCCGATCAAGGATCTCGGCGAGGGCGCAGGACGGCAGGAGCGAGGGCGTCCCGCCACCGAGGTAGACGGTCTGCAGGGGCGGCCGACCTGCCTTCGCCGTGCCACCCACCACGGGCAGCCCGAAGCGGGCGTCGAGGGCGTCGGCGCGCAGGTCCAGTTCCACGAGGAGCGCCGCGACAAACGGAGCGATCCGGTTGGCCGGACCCCGGGCCCCCGCGCCCGCCACCACCACGAAGTCGCAGTACGGGCAGACCGAGACGCAGAACGGCACGTGGACGTACAGCCCCACCGGCGGCCCCGCAACGATCACGGCCATGACCGGTGGCTCCGCAACGATGCCGGTCATGACGGGTGGCTCCGCACCGATGCCGTCATGACGGGCGGGCGGTTGGTCCCGTGGTCCCCTCGCCAGTCCGCCGACGCTGCGCCAACACGCGCGGATCGTGGCTCACCGCCGGCATCGA
>JANMQO010000320.1:0-2735 GCA_031370565.1 Chloroflexota bacterium | reverse complement strand
GCCGAGAGATGCTCGGCCACGTCATCCCAGAGGTGGGCGTTCGAGGCCAGACCGTGGACGAGCAGGAAGCCCGGCTCGGCTCCCGGGCGACGCAGGACGCGGAGCATGACGCCCGGCGCCACCCGTACCCGGCTCTCGCGTAGATCGTCGCTCCCGTTGGTCGAGCGGTGCTCGAGGCCGCTCGCATCGTGGTGCTCCGTGATCTCGCCCATCAGTCACCGCTGCTGCGCCTGGGGAACCGGCTGCGCCATTGTCTCTCAGTTCGCCGACCCGAGTTCGTCCAAGCCTGATCGTGACGCCGCGATCGAGCCGTCTCCATCAGGACCCGCTCTCGTCGTCCCTGCTCTGGCCAAGCGGGACCCAGGATCAGCGCAGCGTTCATGGCGCGACGGCACCTTGTCCGTTCCCGATGCCGCTCAGCCGACAGGTGTCGGCTCGGGTCGGGGCAGCAGGCCGAGCTGGAGCATGACCCCGAGTTGATCTGGCACGCCCCAGTGCTCGACGATCTTGCCATCCACGAACCGGGCGCTGTCGAACACGTCGATCTCGATCCGCGTCCCGGTCGAGGGGTGCCCCATGACCGAGCCGTTGCTCGTCCCGCGCGCACGATTCCGAACCCAGACCATGTCGCCGTCCGCCACGAGATCCTCGATCGAGAGCTCGAAGTCGGCGAACCAGCGGTGGAGTGTCCGGATCGTGTCCTTGACGCCGTCCGTACCCGGCCGGGACCCTCGCTGGTGCTCCAGACACTGCGCTGACACGGTCTCGTCGACGACGCTCAGGTCACCCTGCGTGAAGCCGACATCGATCAGCCGGCGAAACTGTGCGACGTTCTGTGCGGTCGACATGGCATGCTCCTTCAACTCGATAGAGTGATGCTCTATTCAAGTAGAGTGATACTCTATCGACATGTCAGCTGTCAAGGGCGCGCCGAAACCCTCCCTGCGGGTCGAGCGTGCCCAGGTCACCCGCACGCGTATCGCCGATGCGGCACGCACGCTTTTCTCGACGCGCGGCTACGGGTCGACGACGTTGACGGCCATCGCGTCCGAGGCTGGTGTTGCCGTCCAGACCGTCTATGCGGTGTACGGCTCAAAGGCGGGCATCCTGCGCGCGCTGCGGGACGCAGTGCTGCGCCAGCCCGATGCCGAGGCGCTGTTCGAGGAGGCGTTGCGGCAGCGCGATCCGGACGGGCAGCTCCACCTGTTCGCCAGCTCGATCCGACAACGGTGGGAGCATGGCCACGACGTCGTCGCGATCCACCAGGACGCGGCGGCGACCGATCCGACCATCCGGCGCGAGGTCGAGGCGGTGCTTGCGATTCGCCGCAACGGCATCGGTCGCCTCGCGGGCTCGCTTGAGCCGGCGCTTGCCCCCGGCGTCGGTGTTGCTCGGGCGACCGCGATCCTCGATGCGCTGACGCTCCCGGAGGTCTATGCGGAACTTGTGGGCGTGCAGGGTTGGACGCCGGACGAATTCGAAGCGTGGCTGGTGTTGACCATGCTCCAGCAGCTGCTCGGTCTGGCTGCGCGTCGGTGACGCACGGCAGCACGCGTGGCGAGGAGCCGGTCGACCAGGCGGCGCACCTCGGATTGGTCGCGACCGGCACCCTGCTGCGCGCCAGGCTCGACCAGACGGTCAGGCTGACGGCGGGTGTCCGGGCGGACGTTGCGACCCTGTCGAACTGGTATCGATCGCCGGGCGGTCCCCGAGGCCTGCCGCCCGTGCGCGACTTCGCTGCTGCCTACGCCGCCTATCGGATGCCGGCCACGTTCCACGCCGCCGCCGCGGCCATGCGAGCCGCCGCCGAGCTCACCCCCGACTATCGGCCCAGGTCGATGCTCGATGTTGGTGCGGGGCCGGGGAGTGCCATCTGGGCGGCTGCCGCCACCTGGCCGTCCCTTGTCCGGGCCCAGGCAGTCGAGCGCGACGGACCTTCGATTGACCTGGGCCGCGACCTTGCGGCGCATTCTGGCGTGGCGGTCCTCGTCGGCATTGACTGGACCCGCGCGGACGCGACCACGAATCGCCTGGCGCCTGCCGACTTGGTGACCGCGAGCTACCTCGTCGGGGAGCTTGACCCGGAGCAGCAAGAACGGGCCGTCGACCGCCTGTGGGACCTGACGGCAGGCCTGCTCGTCATCGTGGAACCCGGCACTCCCCGGGGGGCTGACCGGATCCGCCTGGCGACGCGACGTCTGATCAACGGTGGAGCCGCGGTCCTTGCGCCCTGCCCCGGAGCCGAGTGCCCCGCCACAGCGGCCGAGTGGTGTCATTTCAGCGTACGCCTGGAGCGCAGCCGGCTCCACCGCCGCGCAAAACAGGTCGAGCTCGACTATGAAGACGAGAAGTTCGCGTATGTGGTGGCGGCGCGCGATACGGTACCGAGCCTCGCCGCAGCCGGACGGGTTGTCTCGCGGCCGCGCCGCGCCAAGGGGCGTGTCGAGCTGCGGCTGTGCACGCCGTCGGGACTCGTCACCCGGATGGTCGCGCGCAGCGAGGGGGACGCCTACAAGCTGGCCCGCAAGCTCGAGTGGGGATCGCTGGTTCCGCAGGAACTGGCCTCGTCGCCGCGCGGCAACGGTTGATGCCGATCGCCTGAGGAGCCCGTCCTGCTATCGTGAACCGGTGGATGCGACATACGAAGTCCGGGGGGCCGGCGTCGAACGCTCAGACGCAGCCGGGCCGCTCCAGTTCCGCTGGCTGGGTCGGATCGACTATCGGGCCGCATGGGC
>JANMQO010000301.1:0-2096 GCA_031370565.1 Chloroflexota bacterium | reverse complement strand
CTGTTCGATCGTCTCGGTGCGGACGCGGTCACGGCCAACCCGTATCTCGGTGCTGCGGCGCTCGCCCCACTGCTGGACCGGACGGACCGCTTCGTGTACGTGCTCTGCCGTACCTCCAACCCGGGGGCGGACGAGCTGCAGGGCCTCATCGTGGGAGCGGCGGCCGATGGGTCCGCACCGGCCGAGTCGCTGGCCGAGCGCGTTGCCCGTCGAGCGCGGGGTTGGGGCGCCGGCGGCAACATTGGGCTCGTGGTGGGCGCGACCGAACCCAACGAACTGGCTCGAATCCGCGCCGTGGCGCCCGACCTGGCCTTCCTGGTCCCGGGTGTTGGTGCGCAGGGCGGGGAGGTTGGGCCGGTGCTTCGTCACGGTCCCGCCTCGGCGCCGCCGGTCGGACTTCGTCCGGGCGGCGGCCTGCTCGTCAACGTCTCGCGGGGGATCGCCCAGGCGGCCCTGGGGACACCACCGCCAGGCTCGTCGAGCGATCCCGGCGAGCGACTTGCTGCGGCCGCGCGACTGTGGGCCAGACGGCTCCCTGTGCTACCGTAACCTACGCCTCGGCGTTGCTCGATCGACCGTACCCGCCGCACAGCCGGCACCAGCCGCGCCGGCGCCGCAGGGCTGCTGAAGGAGTCGCACGGACCGATGTTCCCTACTCCCGGACCGCTCGAACTCATCATTGTCCTGGTGATCGCATTGCTCGTCCTCGGCCCGGGCAAGCTGCCGGATGTGGGCTCGGCGCTGGGCAAGAGTCTGCGCGAGTTCCGCAAGGCCGCCGGGGATATCCAGGAGGCGACCAAGATCGATACGTCGCCGCTGGGATCGGCACCGGCCGCGCCCGCTGCCTCGATCCAGCCCGCCGCCCCCGCCGCCCTGGTCCCGGTCGCGGGCGCCCCGACCGCAGCCCCGATCCAGCCCCCCGCGGCCGCGCCTGCTCCTGCGCCGCCCGCACCCGCAGCGTCCGTTCCGGCAGCCCCTGCCGACGCGATGCCCGTCGCCCCGGTTGCCGTCGCCCCGGTGTCGCCCGACGTACCGGGTGGTGCGGGACTGAGCGTTTCGCCCCCGGCCGCGCCTTCGGATCAGCCGCGCTCCGAGTCGTTGTCCTAGTCAGCCCGACGGGTCTGACGAGCGATCATGGCGGCTGACCTCCCCATGCCGGATGGACCGGACCCGACCGCCACGCCCGGTTCCGCCATGCCCGCAGCCACGATGACGCTGATCGACCACCTGGGGGAACTGCGCACCCGCCTGTTCCGGGCGGCACTCGCCGTCATCGCCGGCTCGGTGATCGGATTCGTGGCCGGTGACCGGATCGTGGCCTTCCTCAAGGCGCCAATTCCGAGCGCCGCGCCGCTGTTTGTCACCGGGATCGGCGACGCTTTCTTCATCAAGATGAAGATCGCCATCGCGGTCGGCGTCATCCTGGGCATGCCGGTGATCCTGTACCAGTTGTGGGCGTTCATCGCGCCGGGCCTGACGGACAAGGAACGCCGCACGATCAGACCGTGGGTGCCGATCGCACTCGTCTTCTTCGCCCTCGGTGTCACCATTGCCTACATCATCCTGCCGTACGCTACGGCCTTCTTGCTCAGCTTCCAGACGCCGGACCTCAAGCCGCTTATCACGGCCGGGTCGTACTTCGACTTCGTGACCACCCTGTTCCTGGCCTTCGGACTGACCATGGAGTTCCCGATCGTCCTGTTCGCGCTGTCACGGGTGAACATCCTGACGTCGCAGCGACTGCGCACGTCGCGCCGCTACATCATCCTGGGGATCACGATCTTCGCCACGGTGGCTACGCCGGGCGGCGACCTGGTCAGCCCGCTCGTGCTGGGCTTGACCATGTACGTGCTGTACGAAGCGACCACCTGGTTCATCGCCCGGAGTGGTCACTGAGCCGGCGAAGGGCGTCCATCTCGGGTCGTCGTGGGACGTGGGCGCGCTAGACTGAGCCCGATGAGCCAACGACCCAGCGCGCTCGATCCCACCGCGTCGAGTCGGACCAGCTCCGAACCGGATGGGGCGGCCGTGCCGCCAGCTCAGCACGTCGTCATCCTGAGCGGCCTGTCGGGGGCCGGCAAGACCGCTGCGACGAA
>JANMQO010000287.1:0-2506 GCA_031370565.1 Chloroflexota bacterium | reverse complement strand
CCCCAGAAAGATGGCGATCAGGAGCGCGTCCCGCAGCAGCTGGTCGGTGGTGAACACGCGGAACCTCAAGTAGGCAGATGGGATGTCGCTATCGTACTGTCCGCGGCCGCCGGGCGACCCGCGCGATCACAGTCGGCCCAGGAGCTCCGCCTTCTTCGCGTCGTAGTCCTCGGCGCTGATCGCCCCACGGTCACGCAGGTCGGCCAGGCGGTGGAGCGTCTCGGTCACCTCGCCGGCGGTCTTCGGCGATCGCTCGGGCGGAGCGTCAGCCTCGGCAGCACCACCGGCCGTCCCCGTCGACACGATCACCGGCGCAGCTGCGACAGGCGACACCGACGGATTCGGCGCTCGCAACGGAGCGCTTGGCATGGGCGAGGCGATGTCCCGCTCCAGGGCGTACTTGGCGTTGAGCATCGCCTTCTTGAAGTCCTTGGGTCGGCGCAGCATCTCGAACGTGTCGACCGACGATTCAGCCGCTGTCAGGATCTCCAGATCGCCGAAGCCGAGCATGCGTCCGAGCAGACCCTCGCGCAGGACGGCGTCGTTGATCTTCTCCAGCGAGCTGTCGCCGGACTGCTTCGTGATGATCCCCTCTGCCTTGATCACCCGGCGGTTCGTCACGACATATTCCTGGCGCGTCCAGCGCAGATAGCGCCAGGCCAGCCAGATGAGGGCAAGCAGCAGACAGACGAGGCTGGCCCAGTCGAGCGCAGGAATGTTGGCCAGCACGCGTCCCAGCAGGAAGAACAGGACGGCGCCGGCCGCGAAGAGCCAGAGGTAGCGCGTGGACATGAAGATGGCCAGCGGGTGCTGACGGGTGCGGAGCTCGATGTGTTCGCCATCGGCGAGCAGGCTGTCGGCGTAGCCGGCCACGATCGTGTCCTCCTTCAGGCTCGGGGGTGGGCGCGGGCGTAGACCTCGCGGATCCGCTCGCTGGTCAGGTGGGTGTAGAGCTGTGTCGTGCTGATACTCGCATGCCCGAGCAACTCCTGGACGATGCGCAGGTCAGCCCCGCCCGCCAGCAGATGGGTGGCGAACGAGTGCCGCAGCGTGTGCGGGCTGACCCGGCCTGACAGACCCGCTCGAGCCGCCGCACGTTTGACGACCGCCCACGCCTGCTGCCGTGCGAGGCGGCCGCCCCGGGCGGTGAGAAACAGCGGCCCTCCCTTGGCTGGTGCGACGTGACTCAGCGCGAGCCAGGCCGGCCGGACCGTGTCGATGTAGCGTTCCAGCCAGGCGATGGCCGGGTCGCCCAGGGGCACCAGGCGTTCCTTGTCACCCTTGCCGATGACCCGCACGAAGGCCCCCTCGAGCGAGAGATCCTCGCGATCGAGACCGAGCGCCTCGCTGATCCGCAGACCAGCCGCGTAAAGCACTTCCAGGAGGGCCCGGTCCCGAACATGGACGGGGTCATTCGGCGTGTCCCCGCCAGCGGCTTCGAGCAGCCGCGCCGTATCGGTCACATCCAGCGTGTCCGGCAGGTAGCGAGCCTGCCGCGGCAGGTCGATCCGAGCGGCCAGGTCCGTCGTGATGAGCTCGTCGCCGTAGGCGAACCGGTAGAAGCCACGGACCGAGGCGGTCCGGCGGCGCAGGCTGGTTGGCCGCAGCTGGCCGGCCGCCGAGGCCAGGTACACTGTCGCCGCCTCGGCCGAGCGGTTCCAGCCGGTGGCCACGGCCGGGTCCGCCGCGAACCTGTCCAGGTCACCGGCATAGGCGCGCAGGGTGGCCGGCGCTAGACCGCGCTCAAGGCGGAGATGATCCAGGTACGTCGCGATCGCGGCGGCCAGGCGTGCGGACGGTCCGTGCTGGCCGGCTCCTGGCGCAGGGCGCGCCGTGCTGGGTACCAACGTCACGTGGCCCGACTCGCGGCGCCCTCCCCCACCTCAAGCCGCCAGTCCCGAGCGCGCTCGAGCAGTGCCCGTGCACCGGCCAGCGAGGCGTTCTCAGTGCCTGTTCCGCCGAGCATCTGGGCCAGCTCGACGACTCGCCCATCGGCGTTGAGCGGCCGGACCTCGGTCACCGTCCGACCGTCTCGTTCCCGCTTGGCGATGAGGAAATGGACATCGGCATGGGCCGCTATCTGGGGCAGGTGGGTGACACACAGGATCTGGTGACGCCGGGCGAGGAGCCACAGGCTGCGGCCGACAGGATCGGCGCTGCGTCCACCGATGCCCGTGTCCACCTCGTCGAAGACGAGGGTCGGCGTGGCGTCGGCCGCGGCCAGCACCTCCTTGATCGCCAGCGCGACGCGACTGAGCTCGCCGCCGGATGCGATCCTGGCGAGCGGACGGGATGGCTCGCCGACGTTCGGGGCAAAGCCGAAGCCGACCTGATCGACCCCGCTGGCGTCGAATGCGACCGCATAGCCGTCGAGCTCCACGGCGGACTCGTCCGGTCCAGCGGCACGACGCTCGAGGCCGACTTCGAAGCGCGCCCTGCTGAAGCCCAGCCCGTCCAGTGCGGCGGTGACCAGCCTGGACAGTTGCCCGGCAACCTCGCCGCGACG
>JANMQO010000263.1:0-1592 GCA_031370565.1 Chloroflexota bacterium | reverse complement strand
GGTCGCGGGACGACCCCGCTGCGAGCGGCTACTCGCCGATCAACATGAAATGCACGCTCCGATCGCGCGCCCGGACCCCGTCGAAGTCGGCGAAGTAGATCCGACCGAACTCGCCGAGCTCGATCCGCCCGTCGACGATGGGGATGGTCTCCGAGCGACCGATCAGGCTGGATCGGATGTGGGCATCCGTGTTGAGGCTCCAGACCGCCTCTTCTCCGAGGTTGCCCGTGGCATGCGCGATGTGCTCATTGCCGGGATGCAGGTACTGCCCCTCGCGGCGGCACGTCGGCACGACCGCTTCCAGGCAGTCCAGCAGGTCCTGGAGGAGGAACTCGGTCCCGTCGTACAGCCGGTCGTGCGACGCCTCCTGGATGATCACGCTGCAGGTCGTGTGCTTGGAGTAGACGTTGATCGTGCCCATCTGGATGCCCGACCGGGACACCGCATCTGCTGCCGCCTGCGTGACGTCATGGAACATCGGCTTGCTCAGGGGACTGTGAACCTCAACGGTTTCGTGGTGGACGGTCATCCGATCGGTCCTCTGCTGTGGTGGGTACCGGGCGCTCGGCCCGGAAGGGCGCTGCCGCAGACGGTCGCCCGTCTGGATCGTCTTCCGGATGCGCGTGCAGCCAGGCCTGCTTCATGGCCGCGAGCATGGCCTGCATCTTCGCGATCGGGTCGGCCGCCTTGAGGACCCCGCTCGAGGAACCGGTTCCCCCCACGCCCAGGGCCATCATCTGCGCCACGTCGTCCGGCGTCTGCACTCCGGCGCCGCACATGACGATGATGTCGGGGTGGATCCGCCCGACCATCTCGACGGTACGCTCCACGAATCCCCGCATCTCGGTGGCCGCCGAGCGGCTGGTGGCGATGAGCTCGGGCGGTTCGGCCAGGACGATATCCGGGCCGAGTTGGGCGATGGCTGCCGCTTCCTCTGGCGAGTCGGCACAGACCATCGTGGCGAGACCAACCTCGTGGGCGCGCCTGATGGCCCGGTTGATGTCCGCGAGTGTCATCCTGCGCTCCGAGTGGTTGAGCATCGTGCCGACTGCCCCAGCCTCCTTGATCGCCTCGGGCAGCACACTGCCGGCCCCGCGGCCGACGGACACGGGGTCCATGTGCTGGGCGAATACGAGCAGGTGCTGCGTCTCCCGGGCGACGGCCGCAATGTCGACACACTGGGGGTCGAAGATGACGGTGACGCCGAGGTCGTGGCTCAGGCGATCCGCCGCCCTGGCCAGACGCACCGCTTCGGCGCCGTAGGCATACCCCTTCAACCCGATCTCGAAGACAGGCGCCCGCAGGCGAGTCCCGCTGCGGCTTCCCATGCTCAAACGACGACCGCCTCGACGCCCAGCATCCGGGCCAGGTGGAGGAGCTGAGACGTCCAGCGCCCCTGTGCCGCGCCCATGTGGTGGGTCGCTCCAGCGCGCAGCCAGCCATCGCACCAGTCGGCAATGGGCAGCGTGTCGTGCCGGAACAGCGTCTGGGGAGCGGAGATGGGTCGGGGCGGGAACGGCAGGAGCTGGCCCTCGGAGATGACGAACCGCCATCGACCGTCACCCACGGTGACGAGGGCCAGGTTGGTGATC
>JANMQO010000260.1:0-2223 GCA_031370565.1 Chloroflexota bacterium | reverse complement strand
GCTGGCCCAGTCATCCGCCGCTCGGCCGCCGACGACCCGCGACGCACCCTCGCCCGCATCGGACCTGCCGGCGGGGTACGCTCCGCACCATGTTCAACCCACGTGGTTCGATCACGGTCATCACCGGCCCGATGTTCTCGGGCAAGACGGCCGAGCTCATCCGCCAGTGCGAGCGGGCGCTCATCGCCCGGCGCAAGGTGGTGCTCATCCGCCCCAGGGTGGATGACCGCACGGAGCTCGACGTGGTGCGCAGTCGCTTCGGGGTGACCTTCCCTGCCCGGGCGGTGACCGACTCGACCGAGATCGAGGCGGTCGTGACCGAGGCGCGGGCGGACGTGGTGGCCATCGAAGAGGGCCAGTTCTTCGATCGTGGCCTGGTCCAGGTCTGCGAGCGGCTGGCCGACCGCGACCGGTCGGTCATCGTGGACGGCCTGAATTTGGACTTCTCGGCGCGTCCGTTCGGGCCGATGCCGGAGCTGCTGGCCATCGCCGAGGCGATCGTCATGCTCTCGGCCATCTGCATGGTCTGCGGCGAGGAGGCGACCCGAACGCAGCGCCTGGTCGACGGTCAGCCGGTGTCGCGCAACGACCCGCTGGTGGTCATCGGCGGCATGGGCGACGAGCGCTACGAGGCGCGCTGCCGGCGGCACCACCAGATCGGCTGAGCGACCGCTGTCAGGGCGTGCCTCGCAGCGGGCGTCGTGGCCGGCGTCAGGGCTCGGATGCCGCCAGGAACGCCGCACGCATGGCGCGATCCAGCGCGCCCGGTGTCCCTTCGAACGCGATCGTCCAGACGCCCGTGCCGAGCAGCTCGCGCCGGTTCACGGTGGCCCACTTGGCAGCGACCGCGCGGGCGTCGTCGTAGTAGAGCTGGACCCAGTGGACCGGGCAGGTGGCACAGTCCCGTTCCTGCCAGGCGGACCACGAGACGCGCTCGATCGGGTCGTATTGGGCGCCGACCTTGGCGGCCAGGGCGGCCGCCTGTGGATAGAGGATGTCGCTGCCGGGCCCGGTGGTTGGGGCGTGGATGGCGCCGCTCGTGGTGGGCCACAGGTGTCCGTAGTACGGCACCCCCACGATGAGCTGGTCCGGCCGAACCAGGCGCAGCAGGCGATCGATCGTGTCGGTGACGTCGTAGCGCGGGCCGCCCAGCGGGGCGTTGGAGGCGGCGATGGTGGACCACGGCCCGGCGTAGTGGTAGCCCATCAGGTAGACGGCATCAGCGCCGCCGGGGGCCATCGCCCCGGCCACGTCGTACGACTCGAAGTGGCCGGTGATGTCGAAGGTCAGCTGGTAGCCCGGACCGCGCCGGTCGAGCTCCCCCCGGAGGGCACGCACGAACGCGTTGAACGCTCGCGCCTGACCGACCGGAATCGGCTCGAAGTCGACGTTCACACCGTCGATCCCACGCCTGGCGACTTCCGCCGCGACCTCCCGGGCGAGTCGCCCTCGATGGGCGGCCGAGGCGAGCAACTGGCGTGAGAGCGCGATCTCGGCGCCCGTCCAGGCAAATCGGGACAGCGACAGGACGACCCGGGTGCCGGCCGCATGGGCCCGGGCGATGAGCGCGTCCGCCTCCGGTGAGGTCCACGCCCGCCAGCGCGAGCCACGGTTGACGAGCTGACCGTTACCGCCCGCCTCCAGGCTGAACAGGGCGATCGTCGAGACGACGTCCAGGTCCAGGCGCTGCAGTCCGTACTGGAGCTGGGACCCGGTCACAAAGGCCATCACCTCGCGGGTCATCCCCTTCTGGGCGAACCCGAACGGCTGCGGATCGCGGGGCACGGGAGTCGGCGTGAGGGTCGGCGTGAGGGTCGGCGGCTGGGTCTGGCTGGGCGTGGTGGTCGGTGTCGGGGCGGTCGGCAGGATGCCGACTTGCCCAGTGACTCCGGGTAGCACAGCCGGCGAGCTCGGGACTGTCGACCGCCCGATGCCCGGACCCCAGGCGGCGCAGCTCGTCACGGAGAGCGACGCCAAGAGAGCGAACCGAAGCAACCCCCGATGTGACATGGCGTCAGGGTACCCCGATGGTGTCCCAAGCGTGGTCAGCGGCTGGGCTGTCGTGCGGATTCGTCGTCCACTGGGGCGAGCGGTCGTGTACCGTCACAACAGCGCCCGGAGGTGCCGGGCACGTGCGGGAGAACGTGACCCATGATGGAACCTTCGCAGACTCGGCCCCAGGGCATCACGATCCTGGCGATCCTGGCGGCGATTTCCGGCGTC
>JANMQO010000223.1:0-9020 GCA_031370565.1 Chloroflexota bacterium | reverse complement strand
CTGGTGGGTTTGACGCGGACGTCCGCTGCTCGACGGCCAGTCCCGTCCTGACCCGTGTCACGGTCGCTCCGGCCAATGCCTGGGTGCAGGTCGGCGCCACCCAGCAGTTCAGTGCGACCGGCTACGACCAGGACAGCAACGCGATGAACCCGCAGCCCACCTTCAGCTGGTCGGTCGACGGCGGTGGGTCGATCACCGGCTCGGGCCTCTTCACGGCTGCCACGGTGGGCACGAACGACACGGTGACGGCCACGAGCGGCGGCGTTTCCGGCACCGCCACGGTGACCGTGACCGCGCCCGTGGTCGACTTCGCCATCTCCGCGTCGCCGTCTTCGTGGTCGGTCCGCCAGGGCAGCGCGGCGAGCTACGCCGTGACGATCACGCCGATCGGCACCTTCAACGGATCGGTGGCGCTCGCGGTCAGCGGCCTGCCCTCCGGAGCGACGGCCACATTCACACCGAACCCGGCGACGTCCTCATCGACGCTCAAGGTGCAGACGTCGACCGGCGTACGCGGCACCTTCACGCTGACGATCACAGGAGCGAGCGGCTGGGTCCAGCGCTCGGCCAAGGTGACCCTGACGGTGACAAAGCACTGAGCGCTTTGGTCAGTTGACCCGCCGGCCGCCGATTGACGGGGTAGTCGATAGAGCGGTGCGAAGTTGCCGCTTCCCCAATGCGGCGGTTCGATCGACTGTGAGTCGCGCGCCCGACAGGTGTTGGGCGCGCGTTAGCAACCTACGACCTGCCGATCGAGGGCCGCGACGAGTGGCTTGCCGCGGCGCGGCGGTTGGCGTGAGAGTCCGCCGACAGGCTGGACGGGCGACCGACCGCGAGCTCGTCGTTGTGGCCGCCGTCCTCCGCGCCGGGTCGGAGAAGGAAGCCGCCCACCGGCTCGGCCTCTCGCACTCCACCGTGAAGCACCACCTGGCGAACGCGCGGTCCAAGGTAGGGGCCGAAACAACGGCGCAGGTGGTCTGGATCCTGTCCTAGCGGCTGCCCGAGCCGGAGCGCGAGGCCCCAACCGACGAGTGGTCCGCTTGACATTGTTGTGGGGCTCCTTTGGCCGAGGTCCGCTCGTCAATCCGTCGCTTCGGAGCACGCAAAGCGTGCCAACATACCCGCGACCAATGGTGACGGCTGCCGCGATCTGCTCGCTCGTGCTGGGACTGGGCTTCGGGCTGCCCGCCATCGTCGGCGCTCGACACTTCGCTCAGACCGGTGAGGTCTGGATGTTCATGGGCTTCCCTGCCTACGGCGGCGGGCCGTTCGAGCGGATAGGCCTTCTGACCTCAGTCCCGCTGCTGATCGGTTTTGCGCTGGTCTGCCTGGCCGAGGTGGCCGTCGGGGTGATGCTGCTGCTGGATGTCCCGCATGCCGCGACCGTGAGCTACCTGCTCCTGCCCTTCGAGTCCGTGTTTTGGATTGGCTTCGCGCTGCCGTTTGGCCCGCCACTCGGCATTGCCCGAACGATCCTGCTGTTGCTCTCGTAAGGCCCGACTGCTTCCTGCGGGCCGTCTCGCGTACCCGGACCGCGTGACACCGTGAAGCACCATCTGGCGAACGTCCGGTCCAAGGTAGGGGCCGAGACGACGGCACAACTCGTGTGGATCTTCGGTCCGCGGCTGCCGGAGCCTGAGGGCATTGCCACAACTGAGGAGCAGCGACCTGCTTGACGGGGTTGCAGGGCTACATGTGACCACGCCTGCGAGAGCGACGGAGACGATACGCCGCCGCCGGGCCGTGTCTTGCTCGTTCTGCTTCTTGATACGGGTCCCTCGCCAACCGCGAGTCGATGCGCGGCATCACACCCCTGTTGGAACAACCGGGTGGGAGTGAACCATGCAAATCGTTCGACGGCTGGTGAGCGTTCTGGTCGCCGGCACACTCCTGACTTCCTGCGACGGCTCGGCAACAACGCCGAGCACCATGCCGACTGGTCCTGCCAGCGGTGACGTGACCACCTACCGTGGTGACGCCAGCCGCACGGGGGTGATGCAAGGCCCGGGGCCGACGGGGAGGCCCGGCGTTGCCTGGCAGTTCCAGGCTGGCGCGCCGATCGAGTCGTCCCTGGCCGTGGTGGGCGACCGGGCGTTCCTGCTCTCGAACGACGGCGTCGTCCACGCGCTCGACCTCGCTACCGGCACGGTCATGTGGGAGGTCAAGCTCGGGGCGACCACGGGGTCGGCGAGCCCGCTGGTCGTGGCCGGGCTGGTCGTCGCCGGTGACCACTCGGGGGTGGTCCATGCCCTCGACCCCGCGTCGGGGGGCAAGCGCTGGTCGACACAGACCGACGGCGCGATCGATGGCGCCGCGGCTGCCGTCGGCGACTCGGTCCTGACGGCAACGGAAGCCGGTACGGCCTACGCGCTGGACGCCCGGACAGGTGCTGTCACGTGGAAGGCGACGCTGTCGGCCGGTGTCACCCGCTCGGTGACGGCAAGCGCAGACACGGCGTTCTTGGGCGCGAAGGGCATGCTGGTGGCCCTGCGCCTGTCCGACGGTTCCATCCTCTGGCAGTCGCCGGTTGCCACCAGCGGTGACTGCGGGACGCCGACCGTCGCCGGTGGCCTGGTGTTCGACTCGACCGGGCTCGACGACAGTGACCCGGCGGCAAAGGGGGTCGTGGCACTCGACGCCTCGACCGGCGCGGTCCGCTGGCGCTACGCCAGCCCGACGCAGCGCCAGGCGTACACGCCGGGCGTGCGTGACGGACGCGCCTTCGTCGTAGCCGAGGACGGGACGGTGGTGGCGCTCGACGCGGCGACCGGCGCCGTTGCCTGGACGACGAAGACCGGCGCCGTGAACGAGGCACTGCCAGCGATCGCCGACGGCCTGGTCTACGTTCCGACGAACGGTCACACCCTCGTCACGCTCGATCAAGCCACGGGCGCAATGGGCTGGCAGGCGCCGATCATCGGCGTGCCCTACGCCCCCGTCGTCGCCCACGGCCTGGTGCTGGTCGGGACCAGCCTCGGGGTGCTGTACGCCATCGGCGGGACCGCGAAGTGACGATCGACGAAGATCGACCCAACCGGAGGCGGTTGGCGGACATCACACGACCGAGGGACCGACAGGGAGTCAGGCCCAAGAAGGAGTCGATCGTGATTCGTCCCCGCCACTCCACGGCCGCCGCAGGCCTCGTCGTACTGTCGATCCTGGTGGCCGCCTGTGGCAGCAGTGCTCCGCCCAGCGCAGGCACGCCGGCGACCACGACCGCTCAGCCCGCGGCCTCTCTTGCGGCAACTGTTCATGCCACGGTCGTTCCGTCTGCAGTGGCGTCATCGAGTGCGTCGCCCGCGCCCGCACTCAAGCTCCTGTGGGAGAAGGCCGGTGACGCGAAGCCCCTCGGCCACAACGCAGATAGCTACTGGCCCGCGATCGATCCGCTGACCGGCAACGTCTGGGTCGCGGTGTCCTTCGAAAGCATCTACTGGATCTTCTCGCCGGACGGAAAGTAACTTGGCTCCTTCGGCGAACCCGGCACGGGCCCCGGCCAGTTCAACTTCGTCCGTCCCTGCCCGGATTGCGGCGCCGGCGCCATCGCCTTTGCGCCCGACGGGAGCTTCTTCGTCGCCGACGACGGCAACAATCGGATTCAGAAGTTCGACGCGGCGCACAAGTTCATTAAGTCCTGGGGCAGCTTCGGCTCCGGTGATGGCCAGTTCGCCGACGCCATCGCCATCGCCACCGACGGCAAGCAGGTTTACGTCTACGACGACTCGCGCATCGATATCCAGGTGTTCGACACTGACGGGAAGCTCCTCAGGAAGCTAATCAATGAGTCGGCGTGGATCACGCTCGATGGCGCCGGTAATCTCTGGGCGGCGGACCAACAGGGCATCAGCGAGTTCGACGCCAGCGGCAAGCTGGTCAAGGCCTTCCCGCTGCCGCCGCTGGGCGATCGCATCAGCCTTGTCGTCGACGCGGCTGGCCGCCTTACTTCAACCTGCAGGACCACAACGCTGGTTCTACGCTCGCGCTCGTGCGGTTCGATCCCGCGACGAACGCGCTGGAACGATTCTCAACCGCGGGCGAAACATTGGCGATCGCGCCCACGCAGGACGCGATCTACGAGGCGAGCTTCGTTAGCGCCGGCTGGCCGAGCCCGGTCCTCCGCAAGTACGCGCTCCCGGCCAAGTAGCCGAAACCAGGTGGGCACGGGCGCGGTCGAACGCATGTGGACGCGGCGGTGATCGCCGGCGCCCGTTCCTCGACCGCGCCCGCGCCCGAGCTGCTCCTCGAGCGCGCCGCGGGCGGCGACGCCGAGGCGTTCGATGCACTGATCCGACCGCGCCTGGACAAGCTGTTCCGGATGGCCATCGCGATTACCCGCAGCGAGGCCGACGCGCGCGACGCCGTTCAGGAAGCGTGTGTCTCGGCGTGGCGCCAGCTCCCGCGCCTGCGCACTCGCGATCGCTTCGATTCGTGGCTGGCCCAGATCCTCGTCAACGCATGCCGGGCGCACCGCCGCAGGCAGCGCCGAACGAACGTCCGGGAGATCGCCGTCGGGGAGTCCGACGAAGGTCCCACTCCAGCAGGCTTCTCGACCGCAGGCCATGGCGAGCAGATCGCCGAGGTCGAGGCGATCCAGCGCGCCTTCGAGCGCCTCGATCCGGAGGTCCGCGCGCTCCTCGTCCTGCACTACCAGGAAGAGCAGCCGCTCGCGGAGATCGCGCGGACGCTGGGGGCACCGGTCGGAACGACGAAGTGGCGGCTGTCGAACGCGCGGAAGGCACTCGACCGGGCGCTGAAGGTGGAACGGCGATGACGACGAACGACCGCGACGCGCTCATCAAGCTCGCCATCTCGGCGCCACGGACCGTCGAGGCGCCCGCCGACCTTGTCGACGCGATCTTCCGTCAGGTCCAGGTCACCAAGCAGGAGCGCGGCCTCGTTCGGCTCGGCAGGCTGGGCGGGTTCCCCCGCCTGACGCCCGTGTTCGTCGCCGCAGGACTGCTCGTCCTCGCGGCGCTCGTGGTGATCGCGGTCGGGTCGAGGCCGCAGCAGCGGGCGCATCTGCTCAGCGAGTACCACGGCGGCCCGGATCGAACCGGGATCATGGTGGGTCCGGGACCGCGGGGTGTGCCGGTCTTGGCCTGGGATGCCACGCGGCCGGGGCCGCTGCCGTTCACCACGATGCCGCTCGTCCAGGACGGCCGCGTATACGTCGCCGATGGGAGCGGAACTGTCGCAGCGCTTGACGCGGCGACTGGGCGGACCTTGTGGGAGCACTCGACCGGCAGCCCGGCGCGCGGCGCGCCCGCATTGCTGGGCGACCTGCTCATTTTGGGGAGGGACGCGGGCGACGTGATCGCGCTCGGGACGGCCGACGGTGTGCCCGCCTGGGATCAAGCCGTCGGCTCCACCCCGATCACGGCGTCGATCCTCGAGGCGGATAGGCGAATTTACGTCGGGAACGAGGCCGGAACGTTCGTGGCGCTCGACGGCCGCACCGGCGCTCGTCTCTGGACGGTCGACGTCGGCGGATCGGTCACGCGCGGCGCGGCACTGGCCGACGGCGTGGTGTACGTCGGGGCGACGGGCGGCCGGTTCTCCGCCCTCGACGCGACGACCGGAAAGGACCGGTGGCATGTGGAGCTTGGGCCGGGCGAAGTGGGGACGCCGGTGGTGGGCCCCGGTGCCGTCTTCGTCGGTCGCGGTCTGCTCGCTCCGGATGGGCCACACGATCTCGTGGCTCTCGATCGCGCCGACGGCACGATCCGATGGACCTTCCCCGCGCCCTCAGGACGCCAGGTGTTCCCGGGCGCACTGGCAAACGGCTTCCTGTACGGGTCTCGGACGACGGGAGCATCTACGCGCTCGACCCGGCGAGCGGGGCGCAGCGTTGGACGGTCGCCGCGGCGGCGGCGCAGCTCGGCACCCTCGGTTCCATCGTGGGCAACGTGCTTTACATCACGACCGCCGATCGCATCGTCCAAGCGTTCGATGCCACCACGGGCGCCCATCTCTGGACGGTCGACGTCGTCGGCGTGCCGACGCAGGCGGCCGTCGTGGACGGCTCGCTGTTCCTGGGGACCTCGCTTGGACACGTCTACGCGCTCCGAGACCCGGCCCTGGGCGCGACCCCGGACGGGGTCATGAACAACTCGCCAAAACCCTCGTTGACGCCGTCCCGGTAGAGCCGCCGCGCGTACTCCTCAGGTTCCTCGCATCACGTCGCGCTGAGTCGTCCGCGCCGTCACCGGCACCTCCCCGCGTAGGGCACCCACCGCCAGCAGCCCCGGCCGGCATGGCCCAATCGGCCGAATAGATATCGCGCCCCGTCCACCTCACCTTTGGGGGCATGACGGCGCGCTAGTCCGATCCACACCGACTCCCGGCTCCCCCCACCGAGTCGGAGGAGGCGGGCGCGCACCTGGGCTGGGGCCCTCGACGCGGGGGCCGCGTCCGCCTATTCTGCATCGACCGCCGGTCGAGGTCGCGCCGGTCCCATTCGGCGACCATTCGCCCGAGGGCGTGTCGAGTGTCCCGAGCTTTGCGGCCGAGTTCATTGGGCGTCCTTCTCGCATTCGCTGTCCTCGGCTGCGGCCCGGCCAGCGGATCGAGCTCCCAGGGCACCGGCTCTGAGGTGCCGCCAAGTCCCCCAGCGATGTCGTCCGCGGCCTCACGCGAAGCAAGTCCCGCGCCTTCGACTGCCTCCCACGGCCCGGCCCTTCCGGGCCGCATCGCGTTCGGCCGGTTCGACAGCGCGCTGGGGGACTTTCAGTTGTTCACCATGCTCGCCGACGGCTCTGATGTCCGTCCCCTCCTCCCCGGGCCGCATGAGGGTCCTGCGTGGTCACCGGACAACTCGCTGATCTCCGTGACGAGCTTCGACAACGGGGATTTCCTCAAGATCCTCCGCCCGGATGGCTCGCTGGTCCGCGACCTCAAGGCGCCCGATGCGACACTCGGGCTGGGCTGCGACAACTGGTCACCGGACGGGACGCACCTCCTCTGTGAGGGCTGGGATGACGCGCACCCGGACCGGATCGGGGCCTACTCGGTCCGGGCGTCAGACGGCGGCGGCCTGAAGCGCCTGACTTCCCCTGCCGACCACCAGCACGACATCCCGGGCGGGTACTCCCCCGACGCCAGGCGCATCGCATTCGTCCACGTGACCAGCGATGCTAGGGAACAGGGCCAGCTCTGGATCATGAACTCGGACGGCAGCGACGCGCACCGTGCAAACGACGCCACCATCGGCTATCACGTGCACTGGTCGCCCGATGGCCGGTGGATCGTCGGCGACGGCGGCGGGTCGCTGCTCGTGTTCGACTCCGGCCAGCTTCCGAGTGCCCCGAGGCGTATCACAGTTCCGAGCGCGGCCGCCGCCTTCGGCGCATGGTGGTCGCCTGATGGGTCCCACCTCGCGTTCTCGCTGGTGCCCGCCAACCGGAGCACTCCCGACATCGCGACGATCGCCGCCGACGGGACCGCTCTGTCGGTCCTCACGACCGATCCCGCGAAGGAGGAGTTCCCGGCCTGGGGTCTCCCAACCCCGTAGGGCGCCGCGGGTGAGCGCACGCGCACGATCCGAGGTGGCTCGTTGGTCTCGCCGTCGGGCCGGTTCTCGGGCTACCAGCCCATCCTGCTGTGCCTCGCCGCCCGCATCTGCGGCGGCATCGGAACCAACGCGAGGCCGACTTCACGGGTGTCGCGTCACCCGAAACCATGGCCCAATCGGCCAGCTAGAAACCGCCGCCTCCCGCCCCGACCCTTAGGGCCATGGCGGCGCGCTGGTCTGATCCACACCGACTCCCGGCTCGCCCCACCGGGTACGTCCGCGCCGTCACCACGCCGGGACTGGCTCTGAACCCGCGATCCGGCCATCGCATCCCCTGGGCGAAAGGTGTACCTGCTCGCGGGGCGGCGCGACGGGCTCCGCGGCGGGATGACTCAGCTCAAGTCAATCTCGGTTCGCCGATCGAGGGGCGAGCGTTACGTTGCTGCCGGCCGCCAGGTGCGATGAGCTCCCCCCGCGTCGGCTCCCGCGGCAGTCGCCCCGAGTTCAAGCGCGAGCGTAGCGTTCGCTCCGACATTCCGGTACGCCTCGCGAGCTCCGCGACACCGATTGCCTGAAGCTTCGGAAGGATCGCGTCCCATTCCCTCCGCTCGTCCCGGTACTCAACGTAGTCGTCGTCGCCATCGGTGAGCACGCCCCCTTCCTCGACCTCAAGCCGATTGCTCTCCTTGCCGATGTGTGCCGGCGGTCCAAGCGCGATCACGCGGAGCCGGGGCAACAGTCCTCGGCTCCCGCGCACCCCAGGCCCGCCGGCCGGGTCGCCGCTCTGTTGCTCCGGGTGGAGGCCGTATTCAGCGAGGACGTCGCGATAGGTCCGGAGCCGGATCTTGCCTCGCTCTCCTCCGGGCTTCGTGGTCACGGCCAGCTTGGCGGCGTCACGACGATTGACCCAGGGCAGGGACAGGAATGCCGAGGCGTCGCTGCTGTAGGGCGCCACCGGAATGACCTCGCTGATGTCGACGCCTGGCGGCCCGGGGCAGAGCGTCCACGTGCCCGATCAGCTGGAAGCCAAATGGCTTGGTTTGCGCTCGGTAGTCCAGGCCTTCGTTGAGTGCGGCAAATGCCCGGCTCCGCCAACCGCTGCCGCCGTTCCGCCCGAAGGCTTTGTGACCATCACTCGCAGTTTACGTTCGCAGGCGCCATCGGCGGCACTTCGAGGCACTCTATCTACTACCCCGGCCGCCGATTGACGACGGCCCCGAGCGGTCATAGCATCAATTCCGATGAAATGCCTCGGGATTGGCCCGGGACGGCAGCTGAACCGGAACCGATGGACGATCTCTACCGCGACTACATCCTCGAGCACTACCGACGACCCCACAACTTCGGGGTCATCGACGATCCGACTGCGTCCTTCGAGGGCAGCAACCCCCTGTGCGGCGACCGGATCACGATGCAGCTCGGGATCCGCGACGGCGTCGTCGAGCGGGTCGGCTTCACCGGCCGCGGCTGCGCGATCAGCCAGGCGAGCGCGAGCCTCCTGACCGACGAG
>JANMQO010000217.1:0-1508 GCA_031370565.1 Chloroflexota bacterium | reverse complement strand
GCACCTCAATCCGGGCGTCAGCATCGCCTTCGCCCTGCGTGGCGACTTCCCGTGGCGTCGGGTGCCTGGCTACATCGTCGCCCAGTTCGGGGGCGCCATCCTCGCCACGTTCCTGCTGCTGGCGTTGCTCGGCAGGCAGGGCACCGCGGGACTGACCCTGCCGGGCACTGGGATCAGCGACGCGACGGCCATGGTCTGGGAGGTCGTGCTCACGGTTGGACTCGTCAGCACGATCCTGGGCACTTCCTCGGGAGCCCAGAACATCGGCCCGATGAACGCCATTGGCGTGGCCAGCTACGTCGTGCTGGCCGGTCTGTTCGGTGCGCCCGTCAGCGGCGCCTCGATGAACACGGCGCGCTCACTCGGCCCCGCTCTCGTGCTCGGCGACTTCACGGCGTGGTGGGCCTACCTCGTCGGACCGATCGCCGGCGCCGTCATCGCCGCTGGCATCGCGTACATCCTGCGTGGTCCGGGCGGTGGGTTCTACGGGACGAAGGCGGCCCAGGGCACGCTCGGCTGGCTATGGCAACCCCGACCGATCGAGACCGCGGTCCACCAGCACGCCCGAGGAGGCCGGCGCCCAGGGCCTCTGGAGTGCCCCGATCGTGACCGAGGGATCCGCGCGATCGCAGGCTGACCGAACGTCGCGGCCCGATACTGACTGAAGTTCGCCCGAGATCGGTGGCAACCTCGAACGGAACCGTCCGCAACAGGCAGCCCCAGAGTCTTTCTGGCTACCTGACCGCACCGGCCGTCGCGTTGGGTCGCGCTTCTCGCGGATAGCCGATGAGCAGGAGGACGACCCACAGAAACGGCATGAGTGGTGCCGGTGTCCCGTGCCCGAGGGTGATGGTGCCCGCCAGGGTACCGCTGACGGTCACGAACCCGTCGAGTGCCTGTACGGCGATCATCGCCTGGAGCCAGCCGCGGTTCGCCCACGGGTCACGCACGACGAGCATGGACCCGAACCCGAGCGCAAGGAAGCGCGCCCCGATGAGAACGAACGGGTAGGTCGTGGCGGCCGGACTGATCGTGAGCCCATAGATGCCGTTGACCACGCCCGGCGCGAACAGGTAGCCGAGTCCACCCATGATCTGGAACACCCCGGATATCAGGGCGGCGATCCTGAGGATCGTGATCCGACTCACGCGCGTCTCCATTTCTTCTCGCCAGGTGGGTGGGCTTCGGGCCCACCATAGGGAAGGCACAATCTCAATGCAAGTAGTTACCGTTTGGAAAGTATGTGGTCAGCCGCCCTGGTTGGATGAGCGGACTCCCGCTGTGTTGGGGCCCTGTGGATGAGGTTCTTCGGTTGACCACGGCGCCGTCCGCCGCCATGCTCGTGTCAACCACGGGCAACGAACAGAGGTGCGAAGGGGGTCGAAGATGGGCGCGACGACGCCGGGCGGCGGACCGAACGCGGACAGCTGCCTTCGCTGCGGCAACCAGATCGAGTCGCTGGGGATCGAGCAGTTCCGCGTCGGCGGAACCAGCGGCGGCTGGAAGCT
>JANMQO010000207.1:0-7813 GCA_031370565.1 Chloroflexota bacterium | reverse complement strand
CTGCTGGATGGTCGTCGCGATCTGCTGGGTGGCAGCGCCGGTCTGGGTGGCCGCACTGTTGAGCTGCTCGGATGTCCGGGCGACCGCGTCGGAGGCCTCCTTGACCTCACCGACCGTGGCGCTCAGGCTGGCCCGGGCGGTGTTGTATGCCTCGATCGCGGCGACGAACTTGTTGCGCAGGGTGTTGGTCAGTGCCGCGGTCTGGCCGATCTCGTCGGCGCTGTACTTCTCGATGAGCGGGGTGACCGGTGTGATGTCGTAGGTCAGGTCGTTGTCGGCAAAGCGGCCGAGGCCTTCGGCGAGCCAGGTGGCGCACTTCTCGCTGAGCGACTGGACGGTCAGCTGGACGGCCCTGGCGCCAGCGATCACCGACCTCGCGAGGAGGAGCGCGAGCCCGATCGCGATGATGGTGGCGGCAAGGAGACCGAGGAGCAACGCCAACTGTTGGGTGCCCGCCTGCTCCCGGGCGGAAGTGAACGCCGTCGCGCGAGCCGCCGTGTCAGCCGCGATGAGGTTCTTGAGGGCGTCCTGGACCTTGCGGGCGGCGCCGTCCACGCCAGGCTTGCCATGCAGGCCTTCATTCAGGTCGATCGCCAGCTGGCCATTGCCACCGCGCAGCGCCGACTCGACTTGCGACCGGACCGCGGCCAGATCGCCGAGCGCCGTGAGGGCGTCCCGGGCGGCCGCGGCAAGCGTCACGTCGCCCACAGTGTTCGCGTACCCGTCGATGGTCTTCCGCCCGGTCTCGAAGGCTGCGTTGCTCTGCTGGAACAGATCGACGGCTTCCTTCGTGTCGCGCAGCGTTGCCACGAGCGCGTCCATGGACAGCTTCTCGGCGAGCTGGAGAGAGAGCCTCGCGTCGGCGACGGAGACGGCCCGACGGCTGGCGACATCGAGTCGTCCCACCTCACCAACGCTGGCGCTGAGACCCTGGTAACCGATGAAGGTGACCCCTGCCATCAGCACGATGACGGCCCCGAACGCGCCGAGCAGCTTCGGACGAAGAGAGAGACGGCGAACGAGTGTCATGGTGGGTCGGATCCTTTCGAGTGACCCGCCGGGCGATCCGAATATCCGGGATCGCCGACGAGTGGGCGAGCGAACGACGCGATTTCGAGTGCTCTGCTGGCGGCCGCGGTTCAGTCCGGCAGCCCGGTCGGGTCCGCTCCGGATGGCATCTGCGCTGCTGGTCGACGTGGGCAGGCTCAGCGGTTGCGGGCAGGACTGCCGTTGACCGGTTCCCGGCTCCCACGATGGCGACACTGTGGTGGGCCGCCAATCAGGGTTCCCCCGCGTTCGGTGGCCGGTCGTCGGGCAGTCCGCCAGTCCGGACTCAGCTCCGACCGTGCCTCGTCAGGTCCTGTCTGAATCCGGCCGGACCTACGCGGCACTGGCTCGACGCTTCACCGGCATGGTTACCGGGCGCTTCGCATCGGCCCCCTGGCCGGTCTGCGCCTTCGCCTCGGCCGCATCGAGGTCGAGCCGGAAGCGTGAGATGACCAGATCGAGCTGATCGGTCATATCGGCCATCGCCTGGACGGAGGCCACCGTCTCCTCGGACTGGGCGGCCAGCTGCTCGGACCGGGCAGAGACTTCCTGAGAGGCGGCGAGGTTCTCCTCGCTGACCGCGGCGATCGACTCGATCGAGCGGGCAACGGAGTTGGCGGCCGACGTCATCGACATCGCTCCGTTGGCTATCACGTAGGCCAGTCGTCCGATCTCGTCCATGACGGTCACGACCTGGTTGGCGCCGCTCGACATCTGGGCGACGGAGCCGGTGATCCGACCCACTGCGGTCTTGGTTGCCCCGACCGCGCTCGCGATCTCGTCGAGTGCGGCACCAGAACGTGCGGCAAGCTCGGTCCCGGTGGCGACCTCGCCGGCCTCCGTGCGCATCGCCTTGACCGCCTCGGTGGTGCCGGCCTGGACCTCGCCGATGAGAGTGGCCAGGCCGGCCTGCTCCGGCGCGGAGCCAAGCTGGCGGCTGATCGCCTTGAGCTGGCGGCTGGTCAGGGCGGTCTGGACGAGCGGCTCGTAGACCACCGCCTTGGGATGGTGGTAGTTGTCCGACAGGTCGTGCGCCGGACGATCGACCGAAATGCTGGTCGGACCGAGGCCGATCGACGTCCGACCAGCCGCGCAGCTTCGCCAGCGCCGTGATGTCGGCAGACGAGAACTTCATGAACTCGCGCCGGAGGCGCAGTTCGCGTCGGTCATGCGCCATGCATCGGCCAGGCGCTCCATCGTCGTGCCTTGGACTGGGCCGGCCGCTCGGGACACGTCGCGCCGGACACGGTCAGCGTCGGTGACCCCGGCAGGTCCTCCTATCGGGGAATGCCCTCATCTGGTGCGGTCAGGCACTGGCGCGATCCGAGGCCGCGGAGGTTGCCCACTCGGCGATGGCGCGGGCGATCTGACCCAGGGGGAGCTCGCGATCGGCCAGACCGGCCTCGCGCACCGCGGCAGGCATGCCATAGACCGTGGAGGTCGCCTCGTTCTGGACGAAGACACGGCCACCGTGACTCTTGACCGTTCGCGCGCCCTCGCGTCCGTCGGAGCCCATCCCGGTGAGGACCACCGTGAGCAACCGCTCGCGCCAGATCGGGGCCAGGGACTGCAGCGTGACGTCGGCTGCCGGGCGCACCCCATTGACCGGCGGCAGCCCGATCAGCTGGGCGCGTCCGGCACTGGACACGATGAGGTGCTGGCCACCCGGCGCCACGAGGATCCGATCTTCGGCGACGATGTCGCCGGCCGCCGCCTCTGTGGCGGGCAGCGGTCCGCAACTGGCCAGACGCGCGGCCAGTGACGCCGTGAAGCCTGCGGGCATGTGCTGCACGATCACGACACCGCACCCAAGTTTGGCAGGCAGTCCGGAGATGACGGCCTGGAGTGCCGCCGGACCGCCGGTCGACGAGGCGATGGCCACCAGCCGGCGACAGGCCACGCGGGGGACGGCGCTGGCCGGGGAGCTCGAGGGGCGGCTGATCGGGGTCCCCGCCCTCACCGGATTGGGCGTGACGCTGGCGCGCGCTCCAGATCGTGCCACGGCCCGTTGACGATGCGCCAGGAAGGCCGCCTCGGACATGGCCGCGGCCGTCCGGACCTTGAGCAGGAGTTCCTCGCCGACCCGGCCGATGTCGATCGAGAGCGAGCCCGAGGGCTTGGCCACGAAGTCGATCGCCCCGCCATCGAGTGCATCGAGGGTGACCGCGGCGCCCTCGCTGGTCAAGCTCGACAGCATGATCGTCCGGGCAGGCGCCTCCACCATCAGCCGGCGAAGCATCCCCAGGCCGTCCAGGATGGGCATCTCCACGTCGAGCGTCACGACGTCCGGGCGGAGCGCGGCGGCCAGGCGCAGCCCAGCCTCCCCATCCGGCGCGGAACCCACGACCTCGATGTCGGCCTGCTCACCGAGCAAGCGCGCAACGGCGTGGCGCATGAACGCCGAGTCGTCGACGACCAGGACGCGAATTGGGCGTCGGAGCGCAGGATCGGCCATGGTGGGCTGGCCCTCGTCGACTAGGTGGCGATCAGCTTGCCGACGGCGGCCAGCACCCGATCCGGGGCGAACGGCTTGATGATGAAGTCGGATGCACCCCGCTTGATGGCATCGATGACAATCGACTGCTGGCCCATGGCGGTGAGCATGACGATCCGCGCGGTCGGGTCGTGCTGGCGGATCGCCTCGAGGGCCTCGAGACCGTCCATCTCCGGCATCGTGATGTCCATGAGGACGGCATCCGGACGTTCGCGCAGGTAGACCTCGACGGCCACCCGGCCATTTTCGGCCTCGACCACAGCGTGGCCGGCATCGGTCAGCAGCTTGCATGCCCGCAGCCGCATGAATGCGGCGTCGTCGACAACGAGAATCTTGGCCATCGCGATGAGTCCTCCGAGTGGGGCGGTCAGATGACCGTGGAGCGGGCAACGCTCTTGACGTGGAGTCGGCCGTCGGCGACCGACAGTTGGACCGTGCGGCCGGACGATCCACCGAGGTCGCTGGCGCTCAGCTGCAGCCCACGCCGGCCGACCTGCAGGGCGATCGCCTCGGCGTTGCGCCGGCCGATATCGAGCGAGCCGACCATCACGCTGAGCATGGCGGCGCCGCCCGCAGCCTTGAGCTGTGCTCGCCGAATGGAGCCGCCCGCAGCCGCGAAGCCGGCCAGGAACGCCTCGAAGCCACTCTCGACGAACTTCACGGGCGGGCCGCCCGCCTGCCCGGTCGGCAGCATGAAGTGGGCCAGCGCCGCAGCCTTGGTCCGCGGATCCCACGCGGCCAGCCCGATGCACGAGCCCAGACCGTAGGCGACCAGCGTGACGTGCGGATCGGCCGAAGTGACCAGTTCGCCGATACCAGCCACCAGCAGTGGTCCGGCCGCTGTGACGGTCACAGTCCCACCGCCGCGATCGCGACGGCAAGCGCGGTCAGTGAGCGGCGATCCGGCAGGATGAGGATCGTGCCGTCGACGTGGTCGCCGTTGATCGTGAACGTCGTCCGGGCGGCGAGCAGGAGGTCGGACTCGGCCACCAAGTCGAGCAGGACGGCGTCGAGAATGGCCCCGGCCAGCTCCACAATCGCCTGCGGGATGGTCGGGTGGACCGGAATGGGGAAGAACCGGCCGAGCTCGTTGAGGCAGGCCGAGATCGTCACGTTGCCGACCTCCTGCAGCGCGGACATCTCGAGCGGGTCGAGCTCGAAGCCGTCATCCGGTCCACCCTGCGCCGCGTCTGGATCGCGCATGCCCTCGAGCAGGATCCCGGCCAGTCGACGGGCACCCTCAGGCGGCAGGAGGAGCAGAGCATGGCCGGTCAGGGAGCCGGTGATACCGACGTACACGCCGACCACGACCGCGTCCGGACCGCCCGCGCTGTCGATCACCTCGGCCGGACTGCAGGCAGCCACGCTTGGGTTGGCGATGGTGACTTCGTGACCGCTCAAGGCCCCGAGCGCGTCGCCCGCCCGGGCCAGTCCGGTCGCCAGCACGGTCGCGAGGATGGATTCAGGAGCCTGCACCATGGTCATGATCGTCGTCTCGCACTCCCTGACGGGGGTTGGTGGGACCGAACCGACGCTCGTACTCGGCGATCGGTCCCGACGGGGTCATCGGCTGCTGGCGACGAAACCTGAAGCGCTCAGCGGGACCCGTACTGGGCCATCGTCTTGAGCATGTCCGCCACCGACCGGGCCGGCACCATGCGCACCAGCCGGCCCTGGTCGTCGACCACGGCCGCTCGCACCTCGTTCGTGTCGGCGTCGACGGAGAAGACCACGAAGACCGAGACCGGGCCACTTGGACCGTCAAGCCGCACGTCTGCCACGCGGTCGAGGCCGTGGGGATCGGGCAATCTCGGCCGGACGCCGGGCAACGTGGCTGGATCGCGGACCGCGACGGAGCCGCTCTGCTGGACCTGGCTTACGTCGTACTCACTCATGATTAGCGAAGGTATCGGCAGGCTGGGCCAAGACTTTAGGGGCATTCCCGGATCGCCCGACGCGGTGGGTCGGCAACGGCCCGGCGTGCCGAGCCTGGACCGGACGAGATGCACCGGGCGAGCCCCGACTCAGGACTCCGGTTCGAGCAGCCCCATCCGGAGCGCCAGGACGGCGGCCTGGGTCCGGTCCGCGGCGCGCAGTTTCCAGATCAGGTTCTGGACATGCTTCTTGACGGTGTCCTCGCTGATTCCGAGGCGGCCGCCGATCTCCTTGTTGGTCAGGCCGTTGGCAACTTCCAGCAGCACTTCGTGCTCGCGTGGCGTGATCGACAAGCTCCGCGCGCGAGCCGTGGCCGAGCCCTCTGTCGCATCCGCGCTCATTGGTGTGGCCAGTGCTTCCCGGAGCAGTTGCGGATCGATCGCCAGCTGGCCGTCGGCGACGCTGCGCAAGGTGGCCAGCACCTCCGCGGTGGTGGCATCCTTGAGCAGATAGCCGGCGGCACCACGACGGATGGCGTCCAGCACGTAGCGACGGTCGCTGTGCAAGGTGACGATGACCACGGCCGCGGGGTGGGGCAGCGCCTTGAGGCGTTCCAGGCAGGCCAGACCGTCGATGCCGGGCATCTGGATATCGAGCAGGATGATGTCGGGTTGGAAGTGCTCCGCGGCGGCGAGCCCATCAAGGCAGTCCGCGGCCTCCGCCACGACCGAGATCCAGCCGGCCGGAGCGAGCATCGCCTCCAGCCCGCGGCGGGCCATTTCATGATCGTCGATGAGCAGGATCGTGGTCCGCTCGGCCATCAGTCGGCGACGTCCATGGCGGGGTTCTCCTCAGCAACGCGTGGATCGCGATGGCGCTCGAACGGGATGGAGATACGGATCGCCGTGCCACGGCCGGGGCGGCTACGGATGACCGCACTCCCGCCGAACCAGTGCGCCTGGCGGGTCATCCCCAGCAGACCGAGCCCGCCGCCTGGGTCTCGCCGAACGATGGACGAGGCGGGGTTGAACCCGATCCCGTCGTCCCGCACGACGATCACGAGGCGGCGGCGGACGACCGCCATGTTGACGTCCAGGGTCGTGGCGGACGCGTGCCTGGTGCAGTTGGTCATCGCTTCGGACACCATGCCATAGACCGCCTGCTCCACGGGTTCACGCAGCCGCGGCGCGCTGCCCGTCACCACGCCGCGGAGACCACCCTCCGCCATGAGCGCCTGGTGCCGGTACAGGATGGCGTCTCGGAGCCCGAGCTCCAGTCCGGCCGGCACGAGCTGACCGAGCACGCTGCGCACCTCACCGATCGCCTCGCGCAGACGTTCCATCGCCATGCCCTGGTTGACCCGCACATCCTCCGCCACGCCGTCCTGCTGTGCACTGGCCGCCGCGTTCAGGAAGCGGTAGGCGCTGACCATGGATTGGGCCGCCGTATCGTGGATCTGGTGGGCGATCCGGGCCCGTTCCAGCTCGCGGGCAGAGACGGCCTCGCGGGCCAGCTCATCGCTCAGGCGCTGCGTCTTCTTGAGTGCTCGACCCTGCCGCTGGGCCGCGTGATACAGCTCCTGGAACTCCGTGGCGGCGGCGATGAACTGGGCCAGTGCCGCGGTCGCGGTGCGCTGTCTCCCGGAGCCTCGCTCGCGCTGCTGGACCTGCCACGTCGCCAACCCGGCCGGATCGCGGAGCGTGCGCGCTGCCGCACGAACTTCCCGAACCGTCGGCGCGTCGCCTGCCTGGGCGGCCCGGCGAAGGAGCGCCGCCGAGACGCGCACGGTCCTGGCAACGGTGCCGGAGCGGTCTGGCTGGGCGGGTCGGAAGCGGAGCACGCCGACCGTTGAGCGGCTGCGCAGCGGCGCCGGGAACGCAACGAGGCGCACACCCGCTGGACAGGTGCTGGCCCGCACACGACCATCGGCCATGACCTCGCCGACGATCGACGATGGACATCGGCGGCAGAAGGCCAGACCGGCATCCGTGGCGCACACGGCCGCGCAGAGCGGTTGCCCATCCTCCCATCCTGCCGCCAGTCGCGCCCGGTGGGCACTGGCTTCCGGTCCAGGCGCCACCCATAGCTCGGCGGCGGCGAGGTGGCGCTCGATGACCGACTTCACGGGACGAGTCTACAGGCCCCGTGGATACCGGATCTGCGTTCGTCGACCGGCTTGATGGCGGGCGACCCTTGGACTGCTCCCCCGCGCGGGGCACAGCAAAACGCCCGAAGGAACCAATCGGTTCGGTGGGTCCCTGGCCAGTGATGCAAGCACCGCTGTCTTCGGGTTCCAACGAGCCCCGGAGCCGGAGCCATCGCCGCCGATGCAAGCACCTGCGTCGCCGCTGCCGTTTCCGTCATGGCCCCTTCGGGCAAGACCAACAATACGGTGAG
>JANMQO010000204.1:0-12269 GCA_031370565.1 Chloroflexota bacterium | reverse complement strand
GCAGGGCGAAGATCTCGGCCAGCTCGCGGATGACGATCATGCCGTCCTGGTTGATGTCGTCCAGGCGGCCCACGAACGGCGAGATGAGGCTGGCTCCGGCCTTGGCGGCGAGCAAGCCCTGGTTGGCCGTGAAGATGAGCGTGCAGTTCGTCCGGATGCCCTCGTCCGCGAGCCGGCTGATCGCCTCGAGGCCGTTCTCGCTCATCGCCACCTTGACGTAGATGTTCGGGGCGATCTTGGCGAAGTGGCGTCCCTCTTCAAGCATGCCTTCGACATCGTCGCTGATGACTTCGGCGGAGACCGGACCGGCGGTGATCTTGCACACCTCGGCGAGGAGGGCGTCATACGAGCCGCCGACTTTGGCATACAGCGTCGGATTGGTGGTCACGCCATCGAGAACGCCCCAGCGGGCGGCAATCCGTATTTCGTTGACGTCCGCGGTGTCGAGAAAGATCTTCATCGGAGTGTCTCCGTCGTCGACGGTCGGGCGTCCGGCGGAGCCGGTGCGTCCGGGTGTCGTCAGGTGGGGGGATTCTACGTTGCGGCGTCGATCGCGGCGACCGGCACGTCGTCGGGCCGCTCAGAGCGGCGGGCTCCGAGTTCGGGCAGGCGGCCGTCGGCGATCGCGATGGCACTGGCCACGAACCCATCGAACAGCGGGTGCGGTCGGTCCGGTCGGCTGCGGAACTCCGGGTGGAACTGGCTGGCGATGAAGTAAGGGTGATCGCGCAGCTCGACGATCTCGACCAGGCGCCCGTCGGGCGACTGCCCGGACATCACCAGTCCGGCACTCTCCAGGGTCTGACGATAGCGGTTGTTGACCTCGAACCGATGGCGATGGCGCTCATAGATGACCTCGGCGCCGTAAACCGCGGCGGCCTTGGAACCGGGCGTCAATTTGGCCGGATAGAGGCCCAGGCGCATCGTCCCGCCCTTGTCCTCCATCTCGCGCTGGTCCGGCATGAAGTCGATGACCGGATGCTCGGTGAACATCTCGAACTCGGTCGAGTTGACGTCCCGCGTGCCGAGCACGTCCCGGGCGAACTCGATGACCGCGCACTGCAGGCCCAGGCACAGGCCCAGGTACGGAATCCGCCGTTCGCGCGCGTAGTGCGCGGCCAGCACCTTGCCCTCGATCCCGCGATGGCCGAACCCGCCCGGGACGAGGACCGCGGCAACTCCGGCGAGCGTCGCGTCGACGTTCTCCGGCGTGAGCGTCTCGGAATTGATCCAGCGGATGCGGGCATCGACGCCGTTCGCCCAGGCGGCATGACGGAGGGCCTCGGTCACGCTCATGTAGGCGTCCGGCAGTTCGATGTACTTGCCGACGAGGGCCACTTCGAGGCTGGGCTTGGGGCGCTTGATGAGCTCGACCATGGCGGCCCAGCTGGCGAGATCCGGGGCATGCGCCGCCTCGGCCAGACCGAGATCGCGCACGATCAGCTCGCCCAGTCCGGCCTGCTCGAACTGGAGCGGAACCTCGTAGATGGTGTCGGCCGTGACGGCCGGGATGACAGCCTCGGTCGGGACGTCCGTGAACAAGGCGATCTTCTCGCGGATGTCGGCGCTCACCGGATAGTCCGAGCGGAGCACGATGACGTCGGGCTGGATGCCGATCCCGCGCAGCTCCTTGACCGAATGCTGGGTGGGCTTGGTCTTCAACTCGCCCGTGGCGGCCAGCACCGGAAGGAGGGTTACGTGCACGTACAGCACGTTGTGACGCCCGACGTCCTTGCGCATCTGGCGAATCGCCTCGAGGAAGGGCAGACTCTCGATGTCGCCCACCGTGCCGCCGACCTCGACGATGATGACGTCCGCCCGGCCGTCCCTGGTCAGGCGCTGGATCCGTTCCTTGATCTCGTTGGTGATGTGCGGGATGACCTGGACCGTGCCGCCCAGATAGTCTCCGCGCCGCTCTTTGGCGATGACCGCCTGGTAGATGCGCCCGGTCGTCACGTTGCTGAGTTGGCTCAGATTCTCATCGATGAACCGCTCGTAGTGGCCCAGGTCCAGGTCCGTCTCGGCGCCGTCGTCGGTGACGAACACCTCGCCGTGCTGGTACGGCGACATGGTGCCCGGATCCACGTTGATGTACGGATCCAGCTTGAGGATGGAGACGTGGAGGCCCCGCGCCTTGAGCAATCGACCGATGCTGGCGGCGGTAATGCCCTTGCCCAGCGAGGAGGTGACGCCACCCGTCACAAAGACATACTTCGCCATGGCTCGGTCCTCCGGGGGGTTTTTCGAATGATACAGACTCGGACCCCCGGATGCACGCTGCGGGTCAGTCCGGCGGCTGGGGCGGATCGAACCGACCGGCCCCCCAGACCTCCGGGCCACAGAAGAACGGTCGAGCGACTGGGCGCGGCAGGGGCGGGCTGTGCGGGTCGCGTCGCCACTGGTCGAGGAGTTCGTTCAGCCAGGCGTGGATCTCACTGAACTGGGTCCAGCGCCGGAATGGCCAGCCGTTGGCCAGGCAGATCGGGACGAGGGCGCGCTTGGCGAACACGAGATCGGCATGGCCCGCGGCGTAGCGATCGCTCTCGCCGTCGCCGATGAACAGCACCGCGCGGCCGGCAGCCTGGTGCGCCAGCACGCGCTGACGCTTGCACGTGCCACACACGAAGCAGGCGGGATGGCCATTCGGGAAAGCGATCGAGGCACGGTCGCTGGCAAACGTGGTGCGAGCGGTGACGACCGGCAGCTCCGGCACGCCCAGCCGCTGCAGCGCGGGTTCGATGAAGAAGCCGAAGCCGTCGCTGACGACTTCCACCGGGATCCCGGCAGCCTGGGCCCGACGCACGAAGGGCACGAAGCCGGGGTCGTGCGGCTGCCGGGCGGCCGTCGCCAGCAGGTCCGCGCCCTCGGCCTGGATGAGGCCAATCTCCCATTCCATCAACCCGCGCGAGCCGAGCAGGCCGGCGTCGTAGCGGGCCGCCAGCTCTTCCCAGGCGCCCGGGACATGCTCGGCCGTCACCGTATCGGAGACGTCGGTCAGCGCGATCGTGCCGTCGTAGTCGACGAGAATCGCCAATGGAACCGCGCCTGGGACGAAGGGCTCGACTGGCGGAGCGGCACCGGTGGCCGCATCAAGCGGGACGCCGCTGACTGTGCCGCCGGTGACCTGGGCGCCGCTGACGTCGGCGGCCCGCACGGGCTGCCGACTGCGATCAGGCGCCTTCCTGGTCCAGCTCGAGCGCCTCGTCGTCCGTCTCCTCGGTCAGCTTGAGCCAGACGAACAAGCCGGCCAGCACCGCGAGCGGGATGACAATGAGCGCCCCGAGCGTGACGCCCAGGGCGACGGCGACGGTCTTGACGGCCTTCATGTTGTACCTCCTTGGCTCAGCTGTCGGCAGGCGTCGTGCCGGCTGCGTCGCCGGGATGACGCAGGACGGGCCCCTGCATCACCATCGTATCGATGTCCTCCCGGGTGAATTCGGCCAGGACATGCCGGTTCCCCTGGGGGGTGGCCATGAGCAGCCGAACGACGAACGCACCGTCCTGCTCGAAGAAGAACGTGTCGCGCGGCTTCTGCTCATCCATGTAGCGGCCGAGCACGCGGAACGCCCGCTCATAGTACCCCGTGTGCTCCCAGTCCTCCTTGGGCTGATTGCGGCGAGCGATGGCTTCGTCCATGAACCGGGCGATGTCGTCATCGAGAAACGTGAGCGTTTCCTTGACCTGGCTGCCCAGCGACTCAGACCAGCTCCCGGTCGAGTCGCCGGCAGTGACCAGCCCCTGGACGATGAAACCGTCGGGCGCCTCCGCCAGGAGCACCTCCTTCATGGCACGCTGGTCGAGGAACGCGCCGATCGAACGGAAGACCTCCTCGAAGTCCTGGCGGGGGGAGCCTTCGTAGATCCGCACGCTACCTTCTCCTCACCTTGGTCCGGGGCCGCGCCCTCGCGGCGGTCGCCGCGCAGGCCATCGGCGCGGGCCGTCGATCAGGATCCGGTGGTGTAGTCGATGAGCCCCCGGTCCCTGGCCCGACGTTCGCTCGCCCGGAAGATGGCCGTCGCTGCGAGTGTAGCCACGGCCCCGGTGGCCAGCAAGGCGAGCACGACCATTGCGCCGCTCGGGGCCAACTCGCCGACCAGCCGCGCATACAGGGATCCGGGGCCACCGATCGAGCTGATCGGGCTCGCCAGCAGGGCGCGTCGGACGCCTTCCATCCACCAGCTCATCGGATTCAACAAGCCGATCGCCTGGACGGGGGCGGGCAGGACGCTCAGCGGAAAGACCGCCCCCGACACGAGGAACAACGCACCGGCCACGGCCTCCGGGTACGACCACGAGTCCTGCCGAGTCTGCAGGCAGATCGCGGCGAGCAGGACACCGAAGGCCACGATGGAGCTGAGGCCCAGGGCCATCACGACGATGAGGAGGGGCACGTCCACACGGCCGGGGTCAAACGGTACTCCCAGCAACACGATGCCCAGCGCCAGGGTGATGAGCGCGCCCATCGCGCCCACCGCAATCCGGGCCGTACCCCGGCCCAACAGGAAGACAAACAGGTCCGTCGGGCTGACGTAGGCGTACTTCAGCATGCGGTAGCGCTCACGATCGTCGAGCACAGCCAGAGCCGGACCGGACATGCCGCTGATGACGAACGACCAGAGCGCACTGCCGACCACGACGAAGGCGCGGTACTCCCGGCCGGTCGTCCCGGCGATCACCTCGAGCATAGTCACCAGGATGAGCGCGGCGCTGACCGGCTTGGCCACCGAGTAGATGAAGAACAGGACCGGGTCGGTCCAGTTCGCCTCCATCTGCCAGCCCAGGACGATGGCCGCCCGGAGACTGTGGACCAGGTCCGTGACGCCGCGGCCGTTCGCCCGGGCGGGGTCGAAGCGGGCCGCCGGAGGCATCATTGCCAGCGCACGGTCAGCCGGCCCTCGCGTCGAGCGCGTCGCTCCAGGCTGCGCAAGCTGAAGCGGGCCAGCCCGATGAAGCCGACGACCATCGCGGCCAGGATCGCCGCTTCCGCCTCGGGTGGCAGCAGGGCCGGCGGACCCAGGCCGCGGGCGAACGTCAGCTGACGGATGGCGTCCAGGCCGGTTGCCAGCGGGATGCTGGCGAGCGCCAGCGTGCCGAGCCGCCCCAGGGCGGCGAGCGGAAAGTTCAGCCCGGACACGAAATAGACCGGCTCCACCAGCAGCTGGGTGACGTGCCACGCCTCACGGCCCCACATGAGAAACAGGCTGGCCAGGACCATCCCCAGGCCGTACAGGGCGGCCAGCGTGAGCACGAACACGAGCAGCAGCAGGCCCCAGCGCTCCACCGAGAAGTGCACGCCGTACAGGGTCGACGCCACGACGAGGACGGCCGTCGCCCGCGTGCCACTCAGGACCATCCCGCCGACGGCCATCCCGAACAGGACACTCATGACGTCCATCGGCGCCGCAAAATAGAGCTCGAGGTTGCCCTGGTCGCGCTCCCAGTGCAGCTGGGCGGCCATCATCCAGACGACGTTCAGCCAGAAGGCAGTCATCGCCCCGCCGACGACCACAAAGCCGATGTACTCCGGGGGTGCCTTGAGCGCGCGGTACACGAACACGAAGGACGAGGTGGTCAGGAGCGGCAGGAGGATCTCGAAGATCACCCACGACGGCTCCCGGACAAGGCCGCGCACGCGCGGGTAGGCGCGCCCCACCACGCTGCGCAGGTTGTTGTCGAGGACGCGTCGGCGGCTCCAGTCGGCGGCCTCACGAGGACCGGCGGACGGGCGGCCGATGAACGTCCGGGTCACTCGATGTACTCCGGCGGCGGTTCGCCGTCAATGTGCGCGGTCCCGACGCGGACCTCTGCCGGCCCTCGCTGCTCCTGCCCGCCGTCGACGCCCTGGGCACCGTCAGCACCTTCAGCGTCGTTGGACTCGAAGCCGCGCCCGACCAGCTCGACGAACACGTCTTCCAGGCTGGGCTCGGACTTGCGCAGGGCCAGGATCCGGGCGCCCAGGCCGGACAACGCGCCGACCACCCCGCCGAGCGCGGCGTCCTCCACGAGGACGAGGTTGACCTCGACGGTCTGGCGAGCGCCCGGCTCACCGCCGGCCGATCCATCCGAAGCGATGGTGGCGCTGACGACACCGGGCAGTCGAGCGAGGGCGTCCGGACCGCCGTCCAGTCGATCGAGCTCGAGCCGGAAGATTGACTCGCGCTGGACGCGTTGTTTCAGCTCGGCCGGGGTACCGATGGCCAGGATCCGACCATGGTCGACGATCGCGATCCGCTCGCACAGCTCGTCGGCTTCGGCCATGTAGTGGGTCGTCAGCAGGATGGTCCGACCGGGGACCGCGGCCTGCCAGCCGACGACCAGCTCACGGACGGCCCGCGCGGCGGACACATCGAGGCCCAGGGTCGGTTCGTCCAGGAACAGGATCCACGGATCGTTCAGGAGGCCCCGAGCGAAATTCATCTTCTGGCGTTGACCGGTGGACAGGGAGTTGACACGCTGGAGCCGTTGCTCGCCCAGCCCGACGGCCTCGATGAGTTCATCTACCCGGGACCAGCCCTCGCGCATGCCGAGACCGTAGAACTGGCTGAACATCCAGAGCTGCTCGCGCACAGTCAGGATGCCGTAGCCGGACTGCTCGCCACCGGACACCATGTTCATGATCCGGCGGATGCGCTTGGTGTCCTGCTCGATATCGAAGCCGAACACCCGGGCCGTACCGCTCGATGGCAGGAGCAAGGTGGTCAGGATCTTGATGAGCGTCGTCTTGCCCGCGCCGTTCGGACCGAGCAGGCCGAAGAACTCGCCGGGCGCGACCTCCAGGTCCACGCCGTCGAGGGCGGTCACGGGTGCCGGCTTGGCCTTGTACACGCGCCGGATGGCGCGGGCATCGATGGCCGGCGCGTCGATCAACGAGGACATAGCAGGACCGCGAGCTGGCCGGCGAAGCGGGCGTCGTGCTCGATGAGTGCCGTGTTTGCCCGGACGCTGGCGCCGTCGGTCAGCACGCCGATCCGGGCCAGCAACCAGGGCGTCAGCGCGGGACCGTGCAGGCCGGCCGCCTCGGCCTCGGCCAGCGCCCGGTCAACGGCGGCGCGCGCCACCTCGAAGGGCATGGCCGAGACCGCCGGGACGGGCACGCACACCAGCATGCTCGACCCGAGGCCCAAACCCAGGTGCGTCCGCACGAGGTCGGCGGCAGCGCCGACGTCGGGAACCGACCACGGGGCGAGTCGCCCGCTTTCGCGCGAGTAGAACCCGGGCACGTCCTGCTGGCCCACGGCCACGACGGGGACGCCGCGCGTCTCGAGATACTCCAGGGTCAGCGGCAGGTCGAGGATCGCCTTGGGTCCGGCGCAGACGACGATGACGGGCGTGCGCGCAAGCTCCTCGAGGTCAGCCGAGATATCCAGGGTGGGGCCGGCCAGGCCGCCGGCGCCGGAGGCCGAGCCCGGGGCCGAGCCCGTGGCCGAGCCCACCGAGCCGCCCCCGAGTGCGCCGCGATGCACGCCGCCGATCCCGCCGGTGGCAAAGACCTGGATCCCGACCGCGGCGGCGGCGATCATCGTGGCCGAGACCGTCGTGGCAGCCCAGCCACCACCGTGGAGCGCCGCGGCGAGATTGGGACGAGCAGCCTTGACCACGCTCCCTGCCGGTGCCGTGGCCAGGGCCTCCAGCTGTGCGTCAGACAGGCCGACGAGGATCCGCCCGGCGTGGATAGCGATGGTCGCCGGCACGGCCCCGCTGGCTCGGACGGCCGCTTCCGAGGCACGCGCCACCGCCACGTTCTCCGGGTAGGGCAGGCCGTGGCTGATGAGCGTCGATTCAAGGGCGACGACCGGCCGGCCGCCAGCGCCGGATGTGCGCAGGGCGGCCGCCACCTCGGGGGCCAGGCTGAGTCGGTCGGTGATCGTGGTCATCCTGCGAGCGTACCGCAGGAGCGCGGCGCGAGCTCAGCCGTGGGGCACTGGGTGGTCAGCGCAGCCGCACTTCCCTTCGGCGTAGCGGCGGCTCCGCCCGTGGCAGCGGCAAGTCCGTCAGCGCAGCGGCAGCTCCGGCCGGCGCGCCGCGAGCTGCCGAGCAGCCACCCGATGGCCGGCCACGGCTGCCTGGCGCAGACCCAAGGTCAGGCTTCGACCCGCCGCCAGCGCGGCAAGCCAGCCGGCGATGAAGCCGGCATCGAACGCGTCGCCCGCACCAGTCGTGTCGGTCGCCGCGATCGGCTCCGTGGCGACATCGAAGCGTAGCGTTTCGGCCACGCTGTCCACCCGACAGGCCACGGTCGCGCCCTCCGACCCACGCTTGACGACGACGATCGGCGCCAGACCGGAATCGGCTGCCGCCGCTCGCTCGGCCAGCCGGCCGCTCGACCCCAGCAGCGCCTGAAGCTCCGTGGCCGTCGCGAACAAGACGTCCGGCGCGACGGACCGCACCAGGTCGAGTGCCGCCGTCCGGCCGCCAGCCAACAGCGGTCCGACCGAGGCGAGATCGAGGCTGACTCGCGCGCCGCCTGCCCTGGCCAGACGCACGGCCTCGCGGCCGGCGGCGCCCAGCGAATCGCCCAGCAGCGAGTAGACGGGCAGATGCAGCAGCTCGATACCCACGAACCAGGCGGGACGCAGGTCGGCTGCCGTCAGGGCATCCGCGGCGCCACGGTCCGCCACGAAGGATCGCTCGCCATCGGGCGTGACCAGGACACCGACTCGACCCGTCGCCCGGCCAACGACCCGGCTCGCTCGAACGACGACGCCATCCGATCGAACGGCCTCGACAAGCGTCCGCCCGACGCCGTCCCTGCCGACCGCCGTCACCAGCGTCGTGGCCACGCCGAGCCGACCGAGCCAACGCGCGGTGTTTGCCGCCGAGCCGCCCTGGCACAGCACGACCCGGCCCGGCACGTCGGTCCCGGTTTCCAGGCGCCGGGCAGGGGCCAGCACGACATCGAGGACGAGATCGCCGAGCACGACGACGTGGGGCGATCGGGCACGCGGCGAGGCTGGACGAAGACGGGGCACGAGCGGAGCATAGTCCGAGGGCCGTCGAGCGCGGGAGCGCCCGGCAGCGGCGACCGGCGACCGCGCCCGGCAGCGGCGACCGCGCCCGACGGCACCGACCACCGGCCGCCCTACAATGCCTGCGACGTGCACGGCGGGACACCGGACGCTCACCTCGCGGTCCCACAGACAACGGAGGGCGATACCAGCCATGAGCAGCGCCACGGACCGGCTCGACCAGCTGGCCATCGACACCATCCGGACGCTGGCCATCGACGGCGTGCAGCAGGCGAATTCCGGCCACCCAGGCGCACCGATGGGCATGGCCCCCATGGCCTACGTGCTGTGGACCCGGTTCCTGCGACACGCCCCCACCCGACCGGACTGGCCCAACCGAGATCGCTTCGTGCTCTCCGCCGGCCACGGCTCGATGCTGCTCTACTCGCTCCTCCATCTGACCGGCTACGACCTGCCCCTGCGCGAGCTGGAGCACTTCCGGCAGTGGGGTTCGCGGACGCCGGGTCATCCCGAATACGGCCTCACGCCGGGCGTCGAGGCGACAACCGGGCCGCTCGGCCAGGGAATCGCCAACGGCGTCGGGATGGCCATCGCCGAGCGTCGCCTGGCCGGGGAGTTCAACCGGCCCGAGCACGAGCTGATCGATCACCGAACGTTCGTCATCTGTTCGGACGGGGATCTCCAGGAAGGGATCTCCTCGGAGGCCTGTTCGCTGGCTGGCCATCTGCGCCTGGGCAAGCTGACCATGCTCTATGACGACAACCACATCCAGCTCGATGGCCCGACCGCGATGGCGTTCAGCGAGGATGTCCTGGGGCGCTTCGACGCCTACGGCTGGCAGACTGAACGGGTCGAGAACGGCAACGACACGGCGGCCATCGAGGCGGCCCTGACGCGCGCCAGCGCGGACGCCCGACCGAGCCTCATCGCCGTGCGGACTCATATCGGCTTCGGGTCGCCCAACAAGCACGACAGCCAGAAGGCCCACGGGGCACCGCTCGGCCCCGACGAGGTTCGCCTGACCAAGGAGGCCTACGGCTGGGACCCGGACAAGACCTTCTACATTCCGGACGAGGCCGCTGCGATGTTCTCCCGGGCGATCCCACGCGGCGAGTCGCTGGCCGAGGAGTGGGCAGGGCGGCTCTCGCGCTACGCGGAGGCCTGGCCGGCCGAGGCCGCCGAGCTGCAGCGTCGACTCGACGGCGACCTTCGCCGGAACGCAACAGCGGGCCTGCGAACCTACGCGCCGGGCGAGGATTTCGCCACCCGGCAGGCCAGTCAGGCGGCCATCGTAGCCCTGGCCGAGCCCGTCCCTGAGCTGTTCGGCGGCGCCGCGGATCTGTCCGAATCCAACCTGACCGACGTCAAGGGCGGCGGGGACTTCAGCGCCGACGAGGCTGGACGGAACCTGCGCTTCGGCGTCCGGGAGCACGCCATGGGCGGGATCGCCAACGGCATCGCCTACCACGGCGGGTTCGTACCCTACGTTGGCACCTTCCTCACCTTCAGCGACTACATGCGCGGGTCGGTCCGGTTGGCCGCGCTGTCCGGGCTTCACGTCATCTACGTCTGGACCCACGACTCGGTTGGCCTGGGCGAGGACGGGCCAACCCACCAGCCGGTCGAGCACTATGCCGCGTTGCGGGCCATCCCGAACCTGTGGTTCATGCGGCCCGGGGACGCCAACGAGGCCACCGTGGCCTGGGCCGTTGCCGTGGAGCGACAGGATGGCCCCGTCGCGCTGGCGCTCACGCGTCAGAAACTGACGACGCAACCCGAGACAGCCGCGTTGGCTGGGAAAGGCGTGCGGCGGGGTGGCTACGTCCTGCGCGAATCGAGCGGCGGGCCGAGCGCGATCGACCTGCTCCTCATCGCAACCGGCTCGGAGCTCATGCTGGCGGCCTCCGCGGCGACGGCCCTCGAGGCGGACGGGGTCCGGACGCGGGTCGTGTCGTTGCCCTGCTGGCAACTGTTCGACCGACAGTCGGCCGACTACCGCGAATCGGTCCTCCCGTCGAACGTCCGGCGGCGGGTGACCGTCGAGGCGGGGGTGTCGCTCGGTTGGGAGCGCTACGCGGGCGACGAGGGTGCCATCGTCGGCGTCGACCACTTCGGGGCGAGCGCGCCAGCCCCGACCATCTTCGAGCACTTCGGGTTCACCCCCGAGCGAATCGCCGAGGTCGGGCGGCGGGTGGTCCGGGATGGGCTGCGCGGCCGCATTCCGACGGTCGATCCCGGTCACCAGCCGGCGGGCCTGGCTGTGGCCGTAGCCCACCCCAAGCGTGACGACCATGACGCGCCGGACTCCGCGTCCGCGTTCAGCGCGGGTCGTCGCTGATGCGCGTCGCGTTCGCAGCCGATCATGCTGGAGCGGAGCTCAAGGACGCGCTCCTGCGCCGACTCGCGGCCCCCTCGCTCGGGCACGTCCTGATCGACCTCGGCGGGGATGGCTCCGACCCGACTGACGACTACCCCGACTTTGCGCTGCGCCTCGGCTTGGCGGTGCGCGCTGGCGAGGCGGATCGAGGTGTCCTCGTCTGTGGCTCGGGCGTCGGCGCGTCCGTCGCCGTCAACAAGATCCGGGGGATCCGTTCTGCCGTGTGCCATGACACCTACTCGGCCCACCAGGGCGTCGAGCACGACGACATGAATGTGCTCACGCTTGGGTCGCGGGTCATCGGCCCGGAACCCGCGTTCGAGTGCGTCGTGGCCTTCCTTGGTGCGGAATTCTCTGGCGAGCCGCGCCACCGACGACGCTTGGACAAGGTTCTGGCCATCGAGGCCGACGAGGCAGGGTAGATCGAGGGGGCCGAGGGGTCGGGCGGAGGCCAGGGGGAAGCCGGGTGGGGGCCGGGGGGCCGGGGGGGCCGGGGGGGCCGAGGGGCCGAGGGCCGAGGGGGCCAGCGGGTGGCAAGCGTTGAGTCGTGTCGTGTGGCGAACGTTCTTCTCAGGAGAACGGATGACGCTCGCCGGCATTCTGGCGGCCTCACCAGACCGTCGGTGGAGCTCGGGGAGGTCCGAACCCACGGTCGAGTCGTCGTTGCGAAGGCTCCGGGTGGCCACCGCGGTGTGAAGGAGGTGCCATTGCAGGCTGCGTCGGCGCAATCAGGACCGGCAGACCCCGCCAAGCTCGACCAGACGCCCTGTTTGTCCTCCGTGGAAGAACGTCGGGCAGGCGCGACGCTCGGGCAGGCGCGACGCTCGGGCAGGCGCGACGCTCGGGCAGGCGCGACGCTCGGGCAGGCGCGACGCTCGGGCAGGCGCGACGCTCGGGCAGGCGCGACGCTCGGGCAGGCGCGACGC
>JANMQO010000197.1:0-5206 GCA_031370565.1 Chloroflexota bacterium | reverse complement strand
CCGGTTCCCCAGGTAGTGGACCTCCAAGCCTCCGACCTGGGCCTCAGCATCGGCCTGGCTGATGAGGAGTGTCGGCACGACGACGAGCGTCCGCAGTTCGGCTGGCACGCCGTCGTCGAGATCGAGCCGGGGCAGCGGCCTGGGACCCAGCACGACCGTGACCGCCCGGTTGACGAGGGCGATCCCGAGGTCGGCGGCCGGGCCCAGGGCGAGGATCGCGACGACGAGGATGCCGCCCCCCGCCGCACGTCCGTCACCCGACAGCAGGAGGGGAACGGCGAGGATCAGTGCCGTCGCAAGCGCGAGAGTCCCCAGGTAGCCACCCGTCGCCGCCCGGACATACACCCGCCGCAGGTGGCCTGCCAGGGGCACCCGAATGTGAAGGGCGCTCTCCAGCTCGGAGCGGCCGTCGGAGATCAGGTAGTAGCCGGGATCGTGGCGGCGGGCGGCCACGGACGGTTCCACGACGTGCGCCGATGGCCCGGCGTCGGCCATCGCCGCGGCTGTCCGGGCGACCTCGACCTCAGTCAGGCCCGAACCACGCGCCAGCTCTTCGACAGCGTGCCGGTAGCGATCTCGGGTCGCGAAGTCCATCTCCCCGAACGAACTTCGCGCACCAAGGGCCTCATCGACCAGGCTGACGCTTTCGATGAACTGGGCCCAGTCGAACCATGAGATGAGACGCATGCTCGTGATCACGTTTCGGACCGTCACGTTCATCGTCGCCTGGAGCTGGTGCTCGAGGCGGACGACCTCCTCGGCGGTGGTCCCCTGGGTCGCCAGAAGCTCCTCCAGCCAACGCAGCGCAGGAGTGACCGCAGGGTCTTGATCGCGCAGGCGCTGGAAAAGCTGTACGCGGGCCGCCGTCGGGAGCGCCGCATGCGAGAGCCGACGCAGGGATGACGCCGCGTCCTCCGGGCTGTGCGCGCCGAGACCGAGCAGGCCGTCGGCGAGCTCGTCCGCCTTCTGCCGTGCTGACCGGCTGCGAACGATCTGTTCGGCAAGACGGCGCAGGTTGTCGACGAGGAGGATCCGGAGGCTGATCGCGATCGCCCAGAGCTCGCCGATCGTCAGCGGCTGCACTTCCTGGTACGCACCCACCATACGCCGCAAGCTCTCTGGGTCGAAGCGGCTGTCCGTATGCGCGATATAGGCCCAGGCGAGACCCATGACCCGCGGGTAGCCCGCAAGGTGGCCCTCGGCCAGTTTGGGGAGCTCGCGGTAGTAGTCGGGCGGCAGGTCGTCGCGGATCTCCCGGAGTTGCTCGTCGACGATGTGGAAGTTGTCGACGAGCCATTCGGCCGCCGGCGTGATCGAACGTTCGTCCTTGATCGCACGGGCCAGGAGGCGGTACGACGCGAGCAGGACACGGCCGTTCTCGGCGATGCGTGGCGCGACGGCGCGTCCCCGACGGAACCCGGCGGCGACGGTTTGAGCGGCAGCAAGAGTCTGCGCATGCTGCTCCAGCCGCTCCACGCTGAAGAGCTCCGCGAGGATGGGCTCTTCGAGCTCTGCCTGCGGGCGGATTCGTGCGCGAACGCGGCCGGGTGGGTTTCGAAGGGACTGGTTCGATCTCATCGTCCGGGCAGCGCTGACTCACCCAGCGGTCGGGCGAAGGCGTGCACGATGTCGTCCGACAGCAACACCTCGTCCCGGCTGAGGCGGCCGGCACCGGTGTAGATGTCGACGTGTCCGGCGACAGTCGCGTGGCCTGTCGGCAGGACGGATGGGTTCGCGGGAGCCACCGTCACCGGCGTTCGAGGGGTCATGCGTGCGCATCGTATTCGGCTTTGTTCGCGCTGACCACCACCATTCGACCTGAGCCGGTCCTCAGCGTGGCGTCGGCGCCGGGATCCGCTCGACCGATGGTGGAAATGCGACCAGGCGCATACTCGCCGTCCTCACACCGGGTCGGCGTCCCAGCCAGTCGGGGATCAACAAGGAGACGACATGAACCTGAACAGCATCTTGATCGGGTCCGCCGATCCGCAACGCCTGAAGGACTACTACACGAGGCTCTTCGGGACGCCCGGCTGGAACGAAGGCGGGTACAGCGGTTGGCAGATCGGCACCGGCTTTGTCACCATCGGGCCGCATGATCAGGTCAAGGGCAGCAACACGCAGCCGGGACGGTTGATCTGGAATATCGAGAGCACCGACGTGAAGGGCGACTTCGAACGGCTCAAGGCTGCCGGCGCAACGGTCGTCCGAGAGCCCTACCAGCCGGGTCAAGCGCCCGATGCGTGGATCGCCACCTTGTCCGATCCCGACGACAACTACTTCCAGCTCCTCAGTCCGATGATGTAGCTGCGTTGCGCGCAGCTCGAAACCAACCAGGCGACGTTCGGCGCCGGACGGCCACGCTGGCAAGGCCGCCGTAGGGACAGCCCGGACAGTGCTCCGTGGGTCCAGCCCATTCCCGCCGCATGGTGCCCGGCCGCTGTCACGCGGCCCTGCCATGGAAGCCGGCGGTGATCCACAGTCGCCGCAACACCGTTGTCCGCCGGGTTCTCGGTTCCGCAGTTCGGGCAGACCAATCCGACGGTCCAGGCGAGGATGGACCGAGGGTACAACGACCGGCTCGGTCGAGACGGCTCGGCCTGCCCCTCGGAGCAGCAGCAGGCAGTCCGCCCCTCCCCAGCCGGGCCGAGAGGCGGCGTGCAGGCCAACGTGAGCCGATGGCAACCGCGCCGATCGCCACGCCCGCCATCGGCGCGACGTCCGCCGCCGGAACTTTGCGGGCTCAGACCGTGACGACGACCTTGCCCCCGACGCGACCGCCTTCGACGTAGCGGATTGCGTCAGGCGCCTCGCTGAGTGGGTAGGTCCGGTCGATGACCGGCGTGACCTTCCCGGCGTCGACCAGCTCCTTCAGCGCCATGTGGTTCTCTCGGCTGTGCTTCGCCAGGAACGGCAGCAGCCGCTGTTTCCCGAAGCGCGAGAGCACCACCGCCGTGAGCGGTCGGAGGAGCGGCCAACGGTCGGGGGCGCCGACGACGACGAGCGTCCCTTCGAGCGTCAGCGCGCGGCGACAGGCCGACAACGACCGGTCCGCCGAAACATCGAGGATCAAGTCATGGCGCCGCCCGGCCCGGGTGAAGTCCTCGAGCGTGCGATCGATGACCCGGTCCGCGCCGATCGAACGGACCATGTCCACCCTCGTTGTGCCGGTGACGGCCGTCACCTCCGCCCCGAAGGCCTTGGCGATCTGCACCGCGAACGAGCCCACGCCACCACCGGCACCGTTGATCAGGACCCGCTGCCCGGCCTGAAGCTGGCCCTTGTCGCGGAGCGCCTGCAGCGCCGTGGTTGCCGCGGTGGGTACCGCCGCCGCTTGCTCGAAGGTCAACCTGGCCGGCTTCGGCACGAAATGGCGCTCGGTCCCGCCGACGTACTCGGCGAAGGCTCCGCCATGCGCGCCGAACACCTCGTCACCGGGCTGGAGCTGCGTCACGTTCCTGCCGACGGCCTCGACGTGCCCCGCGACGTCAACGCCGGGAATGCCCGACCCCGGCCTGCGCAGCCCCTCGGTCAGGCGGACGACGTACGGCAGGCCTCGCATGATGTGCAGGTCCACGGCATTGACCGATGTCGCGCGGACGCGGACCAGCACGCCATCGTCGTCGATCACGGGCTTGTCGACGTCCATGAGTGTCAGCACGTCCGGTGATCCATATCGGTGCTGGACGATCGCTCGCATCGTGCGTTCCTCCACGTTCCTACGGTGTAAGATTGCGGTGGACGCTACACCGTACGGCGTAAGGTGTCAAGACCGGCGGAGAACGCAAAGGGCGGAGCGAGTGTCAGAGATCGAGGCCAGGGCAGAGCGGCGAACCCCGCTCACGAGAGACCGCGTGCTCCGGGGTGCGATCGACCTCGCCGACGAGGGCGGCATGGAGGCGCTCACCATGCGCCGGCTCGCCCGGGCGCTCGGCGTCGAGGCGATGTCGCTGTACTACCACGCGGCCAACAAGGGCGACATCCTCGCTGGCATCCTCGATCTCGTCGTCCGCGAGATCGAGCTGCCGGGGCTGGGGGCGCCCTGGAAGGCGGCGCTCCGGGCCAGTGCGACTTCTGCCCACGAGGTGCTGCGGCGGCACCCGTGGGCGTGCAACCTGCTGATGTCGCCGGCTCACGTCTGTCCCGCCCGCCTGCGGCAGATGGAGGCGCTCCTTCGATGTCTCCGCGACGGCGGGCTATCGGTCGAGCTGACCGATCGCGCGTATCACGCCCTGGACAGCCACATCCTGGGATTCACGCTCTGGGAGGCGGGCTACACGAGCGGCTTCAAGGGCGCCCCCGCGGACTTCGCGACGACGTTCCTGCGTGACCTGTCAGACGAGGACTACCCACACCTGGCCGACCACGTGGCATACCACCTGCGGCCACCCAGCGGCGACCGCGGGGGAGACTTCGTGTTCGGGCTCGACCTGATCCTCGACGGCCTCGAACGTGCCCTGGATCTGGCGTCGGTCCAGGAGTCAGCGTAGCCGCCTGTGGCGTATGTGGCGTATGTGGCAATGCCAGATGTATACTCCGCACATGAAGCGCTTGCAGATCTACATCGATGAGGAGCTGGACGACGCGCTGGCCTTCCGAGCGCGTCGTGCGCATACGTCCAAGGCTGCCCTCATCCGCGAGGCCGTCCGTCGGTCGATCGGCGAGCCAGAGGCCACGGTGGATCCGTTCCGCGATTGGATCGGCGGCAGCGACGCTGCCCCGGCACCGGTCGACGGGGTCGTCTACGACTCGTGAGGTTTGTCGATACCTCCTACTGGGTGGCGCTCCGGCTCCGGCGCGATGCCAACCACGGCGTCGCCGTCCGCCTGTGGACACCCGGCCAGCCGATCCTGACAACGAACCAGGTCGTCGGCGAGACCTGGACGTTCCTGCGCCGGGGCGACGGGCACTCGTCGGCCGTTGCCTTCCTCGACGCGGTCGAGTCGACCGATTGGCTCACCGTCGTGCATGTCGAGGAAGCGATCGGGCGCGAGGCGCGGGCCTGGCTTCGACGTCACGATGAGCGGGTCTACTCGTTCGTCGATGCCACGAGCTTCGCCGTCATGCGACGAGAGCGCCTCCGGGAGGCGCTGGCATTCGACGGCGGCTTCAGCGCAGCGGGCTTCATCGAGGCTCAACCAGAGACCTGATGGCACGTACCTGGCTATCCATCCGCGTCGATCTGGTCGAGGGCCACGGAGAACAC
>JANMQO010000190.1:0-22966 GCA_031370565.1 Chloroflexota bacterium | reverse complement strand
GCGGCGTCAGGCGGCGGCCTGCGGCGTCAGGCGGCGTCACCTGCTTCCCTGTCAGTCGGCGTCTGTTTCTCTGGCGGTGGGGTCGCTAGACCGTAGCTTTCGGCCAGTGGCGTCTGTTTCTCTGGCGGTGGCGGGCGCGAGACCGTCGCGTCTGACGATCTGTCCCGCGTTCTTCCTTGCAGGACAAACCGGCCGGTTTCACCACGCGGCGACCGTCGCAGTGCCCCACGGCGCCCAGCCACTGCGTCGGCGGCCGGCGCCAACGGTCCCAACCGCTGGCTGTGGCCGCACGCTGGGACTCAAACCGTGGCCGCCGCTCGTGTCGTCACCGACACAAACGTCCGGGGGCCTGGTCTGGCCGTGACCGCAGGCCAGTGAGATGAGGTTTGTCCTCCTGACAAGAACACGACGGAAATGGGGACCGGCGTGGCCGGCGTGGCAGGCCTGGCTCAGGCGCCGACCTCGACGACGACCTCGATGGCGTCCCAGGCTGTCCGCAACGCCCGCTCCACCGCGTCCGGCGTGGCGGCCCGGGCAAACAGGAAACCAAGGTATCGATCCCCCTCGGGCAATGGAACCAGAATCTCGCCGCGGGGCACCGTGATCGTCAAGCCCTCAACCCCATCTACGGCTCGCGCGTTGGCCTGGCCACGCACCTCGCGTAGCCGGCCAGCTCGGCGGATCGGGAGCATGAGCACGCCCGAGGCGGACAGCTCCCGATCATGGGGCGGCAGGTCCAGCCCGGCGGCGTGGCGCAGGATGAGCTCTTCGAGGGTGACCCCGGCACCGAACCGGAGCGTCCGGGCGCATAGCCCGCCGATCGACCGGGCGGCAACTTCGAGGACCCAGGCACCGTCCGCGTTGAGGCGGACCTCGGCGTGAACCGGGCCCTCGCGCAGGCCCAGCGCCCGAGTCGCCAAGGCAACCGCGGACTCGACCTCGCGCTGCCGGTCGGCAGCAAGCCGAGAAGGCGTGACGTACAGGGTCTCCTCGAAGAACGGGCCGTCGAGCGGGTCCGGCTTGTCGAAGATGGCGAGCACCTCGAGCGTGCCGGCCCGAAGCAGGCCCTCGAGCGCGACCTCGATCCCCGGGATGAAGTCTTCGACCAGGATCCGCGCCGACTGCGCGGCGGTGGCGGTCCCGGACTCGGTGAAGGCAGCGGTGGTCCCGGCGGCGTCGGCGGGGGTCCTGGCGTCGTCGGCGTGGGCGGCGGCGGAGGAGGTACCGGGGCCATCGGCGTCGGCGGGGGTCCCCGGGTCATCCGAGTCGCCAGGCTCGTCCGCGTCGCAGCCCAGGATCGCGGCCACCCGTCGGAACGCGACCACGAACGCCGACGGATCATCCGCTCGGATGACGCCCTGGCTGCCGGATCGACCGAGCGGCTTGAGGACGCACGGAAAGCGCGTGCCGCCGGCCAGCGCAATGAGCTCCGACGGAGCAAGCTTGGCGGGATACGCTGCGAAACCGGGGGTCAGCAGGCCGGCCGCTGCGAAGGCCTGGCGTGCCTTGGCCTTGTCTCTGCTGCGTTCGACGGCCGCGACCGGGTTGTGCGGCAGACCCAGCCGCTCCGCAGCCGCGGCGGCAACCAGCGTTGACCCGTCGTCCACACCGACCACCGCATCGAGCGGATGCTCCGCGGCGTACCGCTCGATCGTCGCGGCGCCTCGCTCCCGGTCACCCAGCTGCACCCGCAGCGTCCCGCCGCCGGTCAGCGCTTCGAGCGCGTTCCGCCGCTCCGCCCCGACCACGACCTCCAGGCCCAGCCGATCGGCCGCGACCAGAAAGTCGGCTGTCCGGTAGGTGCGCGTAGGCAGGAGCAGCAGGATGCGAGCCATGGCCCGATTCTGCGCCTCGCACGACGAGCTGACCAGCGCGTGTTCGCGACGTCGCCCAGCGCGCCTTTCGTGGCCGCACCCAGCGCGTCGCTCAGGCGCCCGTCCTGGTCGCACCCAGCGCGCCTTTCGTGGCCGGACGCGACGCGCCGCCCAGTGCCGTCCCAACCCCGTGTTGCCCCGGCACCACGCTCGACCTCGGCCGACAAGTGGCGTAGCATGCGGCCCGTGGACGTACCGCTGCTGCTCATCACCCCGGAAGCTCAGGCCAAGATCGCGGCTGCCGCGAAGAGCGCCGGCCACCCAGACGCACGACTGCGCGTGGCAATCGCCGCTCGCCGCGGCGCGGGCTTCGCCTACAACTTCTCGCTGGTGTCGCCGAACGAGGTCGACGCGACGGACCTTGTAGTCGAGACGCCGCAGGGCGTGGTGTATGTGGCGGCCGCCGATGCCGAGCAGCTGCGCGGCTCCACGATCGGACTGGACGCGTCCGCATTCGGCGGCGCCATCGCGATCGACAACCCGAACGCCGGCTGGGCAGATCCGCTCGCAGCCCAGGTGCAGGCAGTGCTCGACACGCAGGTGAACCCGGGCGTCGCGGCACACGGCGGCTTCATCGACCTGCTCGAGGTGCGCGACGGTACGGCCTTCATTTCCATGGGCGGCGGCTGTGTCGGCTGCGCCCAGGTGGACGTCACCCTTCGTCAGGGCGTGGAGGTGGCGATCAAGCGGGCCGTGCCCGCGATCGTCGCGATCGTCGACACCACCGATCACGCCTCCGGCGAGAACCCGTACTACCAGCCCGCCAAGAAGTAGCGGTCCCTCACGAGGCCCGGAGCCGGTCAAAGGAAACGCCCCGATCCCGCAGGCTGACGTAGGCGTCGTGGCCGATGACCAGATGGTCGAGCACGTCGATGTCGAGCAGCCGGCCGGCGGCCAGTGCCTCGGCGGTCAGGTGGAGGTCGTCCGGGCTCGGGGTCGGGTCGCCGCTCGGATGGTTGTGGACAAGGATGATGGCGCTCGCGTTGAGCCGGACCGCGTCCCGGAACAGCTCGCCGACGCGCACCAGCGATGACGAGACATTGCCCTGGTACACCGTCACGACCTTCAAGACGACGTTCTTGGTGTTGAGCAGGACGACGCGGAGTTCCTCGCGCTCGAGGCGACCCATCTGGAGGATGAGCCGGTCCGCCACGTCGCCGGGAGAGCGGATCGTCCAGCGACCGGCGGGCCAGTCGGCCAGGAGCCGTCGGCCAAGCTCGAACGCCGCGGCCAGCTGGGCCACCTTGGCGACTCCCACCCCGGGGATTCGCTCGAGCCCAAGATCGGTCGCCCGCGCGAGCCCGGTCAGTCCGTCATGCCGGGCGAGCGCCTCCTCGGCCAGATCGACCGCGCTGGCCCCGCGTGAGCCGGAACCCCACAGCAGGGCGATCAGTTCGCTGGTGGCCAAGCCGCCGGCGCCGCGCTGGGCCAGACGCTCGCGCGGGCGCTCGTCAACTGGAAGCTCGCGGATCGCGCGTCCCTGACGTTGCTGGGCGAGCGCCGGGAGCGCCTCAGCTCGGGCGTTCAGCATGGGCACCATGCGCGGCGCGACGATCGGTTCCGCCATCGGAAAGACCTCCGGTCCGGGCGGGCTTGAGGAGTTCCCGGACCCGAACGACGGAAGCCCGCCGATTTCCCCCGCCGTCCGGATCTGGGAACAAGACGAACCCTACCGGATGGCCCTTACCTGGCCCTCACCCGCACCTGCACCGCTGGTTTGTGGATGCTCGGGCACAGCGTCGATCCCGGCCGAAGGCTGACCCTCCGGGTCAGGCGACCTGCGCCGCCAGGACCACGAGCACGGCATTGAAGGTCGCGTGGAGAGCGATCGAGGCGGGCAGTGAACCGCGCCGCAGGAAGATCCAGCCGAGTGCCAGACCGATCGGAACCCGCGCGAGGAAGGAGACGAGGGCAACCCGGCCAGCGTGCCCGAAGTCGGACCCACCGAGCGACAGGATGTGGGCGAACGCGAAGAAGAGCGCGCCCCGGATAATCGCGCCGGTTGGCCCCATGCCGCGCGCCCAGGCGGTCGTCGCGAAGCCGCGGTAGAACAGCTCTTCCCCGATCGGCGCGATGACCGCCGCCGCCAAGAGCACGAGCGCGAGGTCTGCGCCTGACCTCGGCACGGGGATCGAGCTTTCGGGGGCGGCGCCGATGAGCGCCACCAGAACCGCCGTGACGACGAGCGTGACGGCCAAAACCGGGCCCGCTGCGATGATGCCCCAGGCGACGTCCGCGACGATCCGGATGGCTGGCATGCCGACCACGCCGGCGCCGATCTCACGCCAGCGGAGGGCGCCCGTCCCGACCACCGTCAATCCCAAGAGCAGGAGCCACGGCGCGTCGGTGGCGACGACCGTCAGCAGGGTCCCGATCGGGGTCTCGGTCCGGAACCCGAGGAGGCTGACCGGCAAGCCGAACAGGACCGCGAGCGGCACACCCCCGGCGAAGAGGAGGAACGGCGACGGGCCGCGATAGGCGAGGTCGGTCCGATCGCGCCGCTCGATCGCTTGGGCGCCCGCCGCGGCGATGAGCCCGACGGCCAGTGCAAGCGACGAACCGACGACGAGCACCAGCGCTCCCAACCCAGCCGCGCCACTCACGAGCGTGGCCAGGAACGTTGCGCCGCCGAGCAGGCCGGCGAGCCAGCCGACGAGGTACAGCCCGGGTGCTCGACGTCCCTCCAGGGAGAATGTGCTCGTGCCCGCCGCCGACGGACCGGACGGCACACTGGACGCCGGGTCGGCGTTCGGTGCCGGGGCAGCGCCTCGAAGTGGTGCCGGGTCGGCGTTCGGTGCCGGGTCGGCGTTCGGTGCCGGGTCGGCGTTCGGTGCCGGGTCGGCGTTCGGTGCCGGCTCGGCGTTCGGTGCCGGCTCGGCGTTCGGTGCCGCGGGCTGGCCGGGAGCGTGCCCGTTGCCGAGCGGCGGCGTCGGGTCGGTCAACGCTCCGCCAGCGGGTCCGGGGTCGGTCGCGTCGCCGACCTCGGGGTGGCACCCTTCCGGCTGGGTCCCCTGGCGACTGATGACGATCCCGAAGTGGCAGTCTCCACGGCCGCACGATCGCGGCGATCGAAGTCCTGGCCGCACCAGGCGCACAGCAGCCAGTCCGGGCTGACCAGTCGGCTGCAGTTGGGACAGACGCGCTGCAGACGAGTCCGGCAGGTGGGGCAGATCAGCCATTCCACATCCACCCGTCGGCTGCAGCCTGGGCAGTGCGGGACCGACTCGACCTCGTTGAGCAACGCCTCCTCGGCCAGTGACCGCTCGGTCACCTCGCCGATCTGCTCGTGCGGCCGGATGATCCGATACACAGCGATCGCGAGCGGGAAGAAGATCGGCGTGAACAGGATGATCAGGCTGGCGGCCAGATAGGGCGCGATGGGGTTGTCCGTTCTGCCCTGCAGGTCACGGAACGCCCAGTAGGCGGCGGCCAGCCAGAGCACGACGATGTACACGGCAACGCCACGAAAGGCGATCTGGATAAGCGGGTGCCCGAAGAAACCGCCGATCGTCGAGCCGAACTGCTGCAGGATCTGATCCATCGGCCTGGCGTCTGCCTCCCGGGCACTGCGCTGCTGTGGACGGCCTCGGCAAGGCTCTCGCCGAAGCGTTCGGGCAGTGTATCGCAGCCCGTACGTGCACCACGTCGGGTGCGCTCGGCGCTGCCAACCTGGCGCGGAGACGCCGAGGCCGGGTGAGCGTGTGCTACCGCACCGGCATCGGACGCGCTGGTTCCGCCCGCCCAGGGCGCACGCCGATGAGCCCGCCGACGAACAGCAGCAGGGCGCCGACGGCGAGAGCACTCACCCCCGTGCCACCACCATATGGGCGCGTGTCGTAGACGAATACCACACCGATCAGAACGCAGCCGACCACCAGCGGCAGGATGCCTTGTCGGATCCAGGCCGGCACTCGGACCGCCAGCAACTCGAGCCCGAGCAAGGTCAGCGACGCTGCCATGAGCAGGAGGTACCCGGGGTTGGCCAGGCCCCACGTCGACGTGTATCCGCTACCCGACGCTCCAATCACCCCGTCGGTTGCCCACGGCAGCAGGAAGGAGCCGGCCGCAACGACGCAACCAACCAACACCAGCCAATTGACGGATCGCCTGACGACGGAGCCATCGAGTTCCAGCGAGGGTACGGGCGATGGTGGCGGCGGCTCCGGCGAACGAAGCAACGTCGATGCGGGTGCAGACCGCGGCGACCGGTCTGGCGATGGGCGTGGCGCCGGTGCGCGGTATATCTGCGAGGGCGGCAAGTACGCGCCCTGGATCGAGTCCGGGCCGGCCCTCGGACCAGGATCCGCACGCGGCAGCACGGGGGAAGTTCGTCCATCGGCGGCCCTGGCCGGCGGCAGGCTCATGGTTCGGGCGGCCACAGCCTGCGTGCCGGAGGCAGGCGCGTCATTCGCTTCCTGATGGACCGGGGCCTGCCCAGCCGCTGGGTCCGGCTCGATGTCCATCGTGCGGCGCTCGTTGGAGGCGGACTCCGGCGGTCCCGCGGGGTCGGGCTCGGTCGGCTGGGCGTCAATCGGGCGGTCTTCAGTAGAGTCCGGCCATGGCGAGTCCGGCGCGGGTGAGTGTGGCCTCGGCGAGTCCGGCACAGTCGATCCATGGAGCCCAGACCCGCCGCCGATCGGCAGACTCTCGTCGAACTCGGCCGCTTCGCCCGACGCGGCGATCGATGCCGCACCGATCGCAGGACGCCCTGCGCCGGTAACCGAGGCGAGGAGCGCACCGCACGAAGCGCAGGACAGGCGACCCAATGGAACGGGACTATCGCAGTCCGGGCAGCGCACCGCATCTGCTGTCATCACAGCCTCCCCGTCGCGGCCGGGCGAACACCCGCGCCGATCGGACTACAGGATGCCACGTTCGTTGGGCAGGGCACGACCAGCCGGCTCGGCGACGGGACCCGGCTCGGCGGATGACCAACCAGGGACGAGGGTCAGACTCCAGCAAGCGCTCCGCCAGGCGGCCGTCACGCCGGCCAACAAGAGCACGGTCAGCCACAGCGCGAGCGACAGGATGACCGCCCCGAGCGACGCCACGGACACCGACTGGGCGAGCAACACCGTGTGGACGATGCGCCAGATCAGCCCTACGGCTAGCAGTGCCGGAGCCAGGATCATCAGGCTCGCGACCATCGAGACGACCATGACGGACGTCGTCCGAAATGGCGATCGTCCCAGCCGTCGCAGCGCACCGCCGAGGCTGGCGAGCACCGAACGGTCGTCCACGACGATGAGCCGAACGGCAGTCGCGCCCACGAGCTCGCCTGCGAGCCAGACCACGACGATGCCCGCGATCACGTCCGGCGCACCATCGAGCACGCGCAGAACGAACGGGCGAGCGAGGTCGCCCGGCAATACGAGCTCGCGGTAGCCAACCTCGATCAGTCTGCCGACGCCCCACGCCCCAGCGGCCGCCAGCGGGACGAGCGCCAGTAGTCGGACCAGGACAAGGCGCAGGACCAGGCGCCTCCCGCTCCTTCGCGCACGTGTGCCACTGCCACCGACCGCCCGATCAGTGCCGCGACGACTGCCGACAAGATGCTCCTCAGCGTCGCCGCCACGAATACCGATGTCGAGGCCGTCGAGGCCCCGGACCTCCCGGATGAGCGCGAGATCGACGAGCGACCCGACCACCAACGCGAGCAGCAGCCAGGCAGTCGCGATCGCGGCGCTCGTCGCCAGCAACCCGATGAAGCGCCCGGACAGCCCTGCCGCGGTGATCGCGGTAGGCCCGACAAAGGTGGTCAGCCCAACCACGCTCGGCAGCACGAGGATCGTCAGCGCGAACGGGACGATGCCGCCACGCACGAGAAATCCGGCCAGGGCCAGGAGCCACCACCGGGGCCGACCCAGCACGAGCCGAGCCGCAGCGCCGTACGCACCGCCGCGCGTCAGCCGGGACAACGTCCGACGCACTGCACCCATGGCGATGTCGCACCGTCCGCACAGTCGCGGCTCCCGGGCTGGCGCGGACGATGGCGGCGGGCAGTCGGAGCGCCGGTCACGGCGTTGGCGCGGCGCTCGCCCCCGGGCTGGCGCGGACGAGCGCGTTGAGCTGACGGAGCGCGTCCTGGACCTTTGCGATCTCCGTCCCGTACGTGGCGAAGTCGCCGTTGCGCAGGGCGGTCTGGGCCCGCTCGAAGTGGTCGTTCGCGTAGGCCACGAGCGCGGCCACGTCGCCCGCCGGGGGCGTCTGGCCCGGGCCAACCACCGGCCCCGGCGTCGGGCTGCCGGCGGGCCCGGGCGTCAGCGTTGGGCTCGGGCCTGGACTCGGGCTCTGTCCGGGACTGCCGGCCAGCAGCAGCCCGAGTGCTTCGGACAGCGTCTTGCCCCACACGATTCGCTGCGAGGTGGCGATGATGATCCGCTGGAACTCGGGGAACTTGCTGTTCTGCGACTGCAGATAGACAGGCTGCAGATAGATGAGGGCGTCCTGGACCGGGACCACGATGAGGTTGCCCCGGATGACGCGGCTGCCGGACTGATCCCACAGGGTGGTCTGGGCACTGATGATCGGGTCGGCGTCGATCTTCGCTTCGATCTGGTTGGGGCCAAGGACCGACGTATCCTGCGGGAAGCGGTAGACCCGGACCGCGCCATAGTTCGGGGCATCCATCCGGGCCGCGATCCAGGCGATCATGTTGGGCCGGCCTTTGGGGACCATTGGCTGGAGGAGCAGAAATTCGGGTTTCGGTTCGCCGGGCATACGCATGACCACGTAGTACGCCTCGTTCGGCAGGCTCTGGGTGCCGCCGGTCGGATCAGGCACGGTCCAGCTATCGTTGTTGCTGAAGAACGTCGCCGGGTCGTTGACATGGTAGCGGGCGTACATCCGGGTCTGGACGTTGAACAACTCCTCCGGCACGCGCAGGTGGGCGCGCAGGTCCGGGGGCATCTGGTCGGCGGCGGTGAACAGCGTCGGGAAGATGCGCTCATAGGTCCGGATGATTGGATCGTTCGGATCCACCACGTAGAAGGTCATCTGGCCGGTGTAGGCGTCCATCACGATCTTGACGCTGTTGCGGATGTAGTTGATGGGCTGGTCACCCAGGCCGGTGCCCCTGGTCAGGCTGGACGGATCGAACCATTGAGCATTGGGGAAACGGTCGCTCGTGGTGTAGGCATCCTGCACGTAGACCAGTCGACCGTCGGCCGTCACCACCAGGTACGGGTCCTTGTCGTACTTGAGGAACGGCGCGACGAGGGCCAGCCGGTCGCTCAGGGACCGGTGGAACAGGAGTTGGCTGCCGGCCGTCACCTGGTCGCTGATCATCAGGTTCAGGTCCTTGAAGCGGAGTGCGAAGAGCAGCCGGGAGAGGGTGGTATCCAGCTTGATCCCGGTCGTCCCGGTCCAACTGGTTGTCTGGTCGGCGGCGGGCGCACCCGCCGCGTCGGACTGGCGCACCGGATAGTCGAATTCTGGCTGTCGAGCGCCGGTGATGATCCAGTCGCTCGCGCGTTCGCCGAAGTAGATGCGCGGCTGGCTGATCGTTGGCGCACCGTCGGATGACACAGGCGGCAGGTCGCGGATGATGAGCTTGGGCTGGCCGCCTTCGGTCGCCTCGTTGACCGGGACCATGGCGACGCCAAACCCGTGGGTGAAGGTGATCCGCTGGTTGACCCAGGCGCCGCCCTGCGGGTTGTTCTCCGGGGCCAGCTCACGGCCGGCCAGCATGACCTGGCGCAGGGCACCGTTGAGTTGGTAGCGATCGGTGTCGACGTCGGTAAAGTCGTAGTACTGGCGGACCGTCTGCAGCTGGTCGAGGGTGTCGCGCAGCGGCCTGTAGTCCCACAGCCGGGCGTTCTGGAACGTGGACGTCTCGGTTTGCACGGCGCTCGGGCTGAGCGGCGCTTCGCCGTTGTAGTCGCTGATCTGCCAGGCGCCGGGGCTCATGTTGAAGGCGATCCGAGTCATCCGAATGGCGTTGGCGATGTACGGCGTCTCCTTGCCCAGCTGGTCCGGCAGCACCTGGACGCGCTGCACGATCGCCGGGTAGACCGTGCCAAGGACGAGCGAGGCAGCGAGCCAGACGACGACCACCGATCCGAGCGGCCACATCATGCGGGTGAACGAGCCGATAACGAGAAACGCCCCAGCGAAGGCCGAGATCGCAGTGAGCACGTCAAATGCCAGGAACCGGGCGTGCTGATCCGTGTAGCTGACGCCGATCGCAATACCCTGGCTGCTGTACGCCAACTCGAGCTTGTCGAGCTGGTAGCCCGCGGCGACCGTGAGCAGATACAGCCCGCCCAGTACCGCCAGGTGCACCCGCATCGGGGTAGTGAATGACAGGCCGCCGCGCAGCCCGGCACTGAGATAGCGCGCAAGGCTGAGCACGAGGGCCGCGATGAACAGGCCGTTGATCGTTGCCTGGCCCATCCGCAGGAACGGCAACTCGAACAGGTAGTAGCTGACGTCCCGGCCGAATATCGGATCGACAACGGGGGCGATGCCGGCCGGACTGAACGGGACCTGATTGCGCCAGAGCAGGAAGGTCTCCCAGCCGCTCGCCGCCCCGGCCGCGGCTCCGATCGCTATGAGCACGGCCAGGATGAACAGGGCCCAGCGGGCGATCGGGACCAGGTCCGGCAGGTCGTCTGCCTGCAGCACGAACGTGTTGGCTCCGGTCGGGCCCTGTCCGCCCCGACGGGCCCGTGGATCGCCGGAACCGGGTCGCAGGCCGCCACTCCAGGCGGCATTTCGGTCGTCGACGCCGAGCGCTTCACCGAGGCGAGCGGCGAAGCCGCCCATGGTGCCCGAGCCGGGAACTCGATTCGGATCCTCGGGCGGAGTGAGTCGTCCGGCCAGCCACAAGTTGAACCCAAGGAACAGGAGCACCCCGACGAAGACCGAGCCGAGCAGGACCGCCTGCGTCCCAATTCGGGTCCAGAACACCGCATCGAAGTGAACGCTGCGGAACCAGATTGCGTCCGTCCAGAGGTCCAGGCCGGCCCCGGCCAGTGCAATGACCAGGAAGACCGCGACCGCGAGCCCGATCAGGCCGACGCCGCGCAGTCGCTGACCGAGTCCGGGCGCGCCGTCTCGCGGACCACCGCCGCCCGATCGGCCGGGCGGTCGCGGGCCAGCCGGGCCGCCGCGTCCGGGTCCCCGTCCACCCGAGCGCCGGGAGCTTCCGGGTCGACCAAACGGGGTGGGTTCGTGCCCGGCGTCGCCTGCATCCGGGACGGGGTCCGCGGCGTCGTCCTCGTCGTGAACTTCGCCATCGTGAGCGCCAGTGTCGTGGACGTGCTCGTCGTGGGCATCCGCGTCGTGGTCGTCGGCGTCGTGGGCATCGGCGTCGTGGTCGTCGGGTCGCGCCGGCTTGTCCCGGGACGGACCGGATGCCCGCGGGTCGAGCCCAGCGGCAGCCGCATCCTGGCGACGCTTGAGCTCCTTCATGAAGTCGTCGAACATGTCACGCATAGTGTGGCGAGTCTACCCCCGCAGCCGCTCGGCGATCGGCACGTGGATCACGGTCGTGCCAGACCTTCGACTGAGCGGCAGAAGCCGGCGAGCACCGCCTCGGCGAGCTCGTTCGGGCGCATCGTGGCCGCGCGCATGGGCTCCCAGCGGAAACCGGCCCGAATTGCCAGCGGCGAGAGCCACGGGCGGTTCGGATCGTCGCCCTGGGCAACCTGGGCCAGCCGGATGGCCAGCCGGCCAGCGTCCTCCAGGATCATGCCGGACAGGCTTCCGGCGAGCGCCGGCCCCAGTCGCGCCAGCGGCGGGTCCGGCGGCGGACCGGCTGCCGGGGCCACGTCGCGAAAGCTGAGCACACCCGCCTCGTCGGCGACCCACAGGACGGCCAGCCACCAGCCGTCATCAAGGGTGGTCGGTCGGCTCATGCCGGCGCTGTAGCGCAGATCGCGGACCCTGACGGGCCGCTCGCGAAGAAAGGACGGACCGGGCGGAGGCAGACGGGCAGGCATCGCTGGAGCATAGCCGCGGGCGGGCGAAGGAACGCCGACCGCGCAGAGGCCGATCGCGCAGAGGCCGACCGACGGTGACCCCAATCTCAGGACGGATCGCTGGCCGGCGGTAGCGTGGCGGTGTCGCCGGCCTCGACGTTGGGAATCGCCTCGGCTGCGCGGGGCGATTGGGCGCCAGGAACGGCCTCGGCACCAAGCGCCGCGTCGGCCCGAATCGCCTCGACTTCCGCGGTGCGGTCCGCCAGCTCGGCGTCAAGCTCGAGTCGGAGCATCTCCCGACGCACCTCCGCCGGCGGCGGTACCAAGGCACCCGGCGTGGCAACCACCGGAGCCGGTTGCTCATCGCTGTCGCCACTGATCCAGGCCAGCAGCCGATTCCTTTTGGGCGAGCCGCCGCGACCGAAGACCAGATGCTCCACATCAACTGCGGTCACGCCGGGAACCTGCGCCTCGTCGGTTGAAACGAGGGTCGCCTGGCACGACGGACACAGCACCTGGAGGCCGGACGGCAGTGCCGCCGAGCACCATGGGCATCGCACGGACGTCGGGCCGTCCGAAGGTGGCTGTTCCTCAGACATGCCTGTCATCGTAGCCTGCCGTTGAGCGTGTCGAACCAGTCAAACGTCCTGGTCCGCACGGCCAGACGCGTCATCGACCGCGAGCGTCGGACCCGCGCTTGAGCCACGTCGGAGCCACGCGCGAGCCGTGCCGGAACCGAGCCCCACGGCCGTCCGGGATGCCGCCCGTCTACTCCCACTCGATCGTGGCAGGCGGCTTGGAGCTGATGTCGTAGACAACCCGATTCACCCCGGGCACCTCGTTGACGATGCGCGCGCTGATCTTGCCCAGCACGTCGTAGGGCAGCTTGGCCCAATCCGCGGTCATCCCGTCGTCTGAAGTGACCGCCCGAATGGCCACCACGTTGGCGTACGTCCGGCCGTCACCCATGACGCCGACACTCTGGATCGGGGTGAGGATCGCGAACGACTGCCAGACCGAACGGTACAGGCCGGCCGCCTTGATCTCGTCAATGACGATCCAGTCCGCATCGCGCAGCGTGTCGAGCCGCTCCGCGGTGACCTCACCGATGATCCGGATGGCCAGGCCCGGTCCCGGGAACGGCTGACGCTGGACGATCGCCTCAGGTAGGCCCAGCTCCAGCCCGACGACCCGGACCTCGTCCTTGAACAGGTAGCGCAGCGGCTCGATGAGCTTGAAGCGCAGGTCCGCCGGCAGGCCGCCCACGTTGTGGTGCGTCTTGATCGTCTGGGCTGCCTTGGTGTCCGACGTGGCGCTCTCGATGACGTCCGGATAGAGCGTGCCCTGGGTGAGGAAGTCGATCCGGCCGAGCTTCGTGGCCTCCTCCTCGAAGACCCGAATGAACTCATCCCCGATGATCTTGCGCTTGTGCTCCGGGTCCGTGACGCCGGCCAGCCGGGCGATGAACCGTTGGCGGGCGTCGACCATGACCAGGCGCATGCCGAGGTGCTGCTCGAAGGTGGCCCGGAGCAGCTCGGACTCCTTCTTGCGCATGAGCCCGTGATCGACGTAGATGCAGGTCAGCCGATCCCCCACCGCCCGGTGGACCAGCGCCGCGGCCACCGCGGAATCCACGCCGCCGCTCAGGGCGCAGATGACCAACCCGTCCGAGCCTGTGGCCCGGGCGTGGGCGTCCACCCGGGAGCGGATCTCCGCCACGGTCGACTCGATGAAGTTGACCGCGGTCCAGGTCGGCCGGACCCCAGCGATGCCGACCACGAAATTGCGCAGGACATCACGTCCCCGCGGCGTGTGCACGACCTCAGGGTGGAACTGGATCCCGTACAGCCCGCGGCCGGGGTCGGCCAGTCCGGCATACGGCGTCGAATCGGTCTGGGCGGTCGCCCGGAAACCCTCCGGGAGCCGGGTGATCGAGTCGCCATGGCTCATCCAGACCGGCTGCTCCCGTTCCAGGCCGACGAACAGTCCGTCGTCGGCGGTGATCGAGATGGTCGCCGGGCCATATTCCCGTCGAGTCGCAGGCAGCACGTCCCCGCCCAACTCGCGGGCCATCAGCTGGGCGCCATAGCAGATCCCCAGGACAGGCACCCGGCCACTCCATATGGCCGGATCCGGTCGCGGCGCGTTTTCGTCGTACACGGAGTTCGGGCCGCCCGACAGGATGATCGCCCGGGGCCGCCGCCGTTCGATCTCCGGCCAAGGCGTGTCATGGGGCAGGAGTTCGGAATAGACGTGCAATTCGCGCACCCGGCGGGCGATCAGCTGGGCGAACTGGCCGCCGAAATCGAGCACGATGACGGTGTCCGGCTCGGCGGCCGCGGAGGCTCCCCGGGCGACACCGCCACCGGGCCGATCCTCCGGCGACCGGTCCGGGGCGGGCGCCTTGAGGGCCTGCTCGAGATATGCCTCTACCTCGGCGTCATCGGGAGCGAGCACGCGGTGGCCGGAATCGGCCTCCTCGCCGTGGACGGTCTTGCCGCGTCGGCGAGCCTGCGCGGCGTCGGGTCGCCCGCCCGGGCCGCTCCAGGGGCCGGGCGCGCCGTCCGCTGGGTCGATGGCCGTCGGCTGTCCGGGCGCGCCGTCCGCTGCGCCAGATGCCTGGTCGGATGCCGCGCCGACTGCCGCGCCGACTGCTCGCTCGATCGGCAACGCCGATTGACTCGATCCCGCCTTGAGCAACGTCCGCCTCCCGCTCCCATCACCGCCACTGGCCAGTAGGATACTTGGCCCACCCGACCCGCACGAATCGGTCTGGGCGTGTGCGATCGGGTCCGTTCGTGCGGGCGCGAAATCGTCCGATCCTCGTATGGACGAGCAGGCCGAGTCGGCATACCGTGGACCAAGTCATGCATAGCCTGCGTTCCCTGCGTGCGCCGGCGCGTTTCAGCGCCCTTCGATCGGCACTCCTGGGCATGGTCATCGTGGCCGCCGTGGTGCTCCTGATCGACAGCACGAGCCGATACCTCGTGCACATCCCCAACCCACCCGTCATCTACCTGCTGGCTGTCGTGTACACCTCGTTTCGCCTCGGGCTCAGCGGGGGTCTGGCAGGAACCGTGGTCTCCCTGCTCTACGCCACCCAGTTCCTTGCGCTGCCCGGCCACCCGTTCCAGTACAGCTCGGACAACCTGGGTCGGCTGGTCGTCCTGTTCGCCGTCAGCCCGGTCATGGCGGTCATGGTCGGCCGGCTGCGCTCCCAGAGCGATCGACAGATGGCAGCGATGCGAGAACTGTCCGAGGTGGACGCACTGACCGGGATCGCCAACCGGCGTGCCTTCTTGCGTGACGGTGAACGGGACATGCCTCGGGCCCATCGCCTGGGTATCCCGATGGCCGTCGTGGGCGTCGATATCGACCACTTCAAGCGGGTCAACGACACGTACGGCCACGCCATCGGAGACATCGTGCTGCGCACATTCGCCGAGCGAATCCGGCAGGCCACCCGGGACATCGACGTGCTGGCCCGGATCGGCGGCGAGGAGTTCGCCCTCATCCTGCCAGGCACGGATGCTCGCACCGCCGTCATGGCCACCGAGCGCATTCGCGCCCACCTCAACGAAGCGCCGATCACCACGGCCCGCGGCGACCTGCGCGTGACCGCCAGCTTCGGGGTTGCGCTCGCCCACACCACTGAGGATCTGGCCAGCACCCTGGCCCGAGCAGACGAGGCGCTCTATCAGGCCAAGGTGACCGGTCGTGATCGCGTCGTCCTCGCGGCCCCGGCCACGGTGGTCGGGACGGAACCTGCCCATGCCAGTGCACCTGGCCGGACGGGCTCCGTCGCCGAGACTATGACCGTCGGTTGGTAGGCCGGATGAGCGCCAGCACGCATAGCCATGCCGGCCGATGTGGCGCCGTCCGCCGGGAGGGTCCCGGGTGCATGGGGGACCTTCGGGGGCTGACCGGGCGTTTCACCAAGGCACACCATGCGATTGGGCGGTGATCAGGGGCAACACACTCTGAGGGGATCTGCCGGGGGGCGAGAGGAGTCCACATGGCAGAGAGGGCCTCGAGGATGCCGCACCGCGGCGATGCACAGCTGGGCGGTCGGCTCGCCTGGTTCGGGCTCGCCCTGGTACTCGTCTTCCTGGCCACCTGGAACATCGTGGCCAGCCTGGCCACCGAAGACGCCTCCGATCAGGTGCGCTCGGCCAGCCTGAGCAGCGACAGCTTCCAGCAGGCGCGCTATGCAGCCGGTGCCGAAGAGTCGCTCGAACGGAAGTATCGGCTCAATCCCGGACCGGACATCCGGGCCATGCACGCCGCTGCGGCGGCGGACCTCGTCCAGGCCCTGCACGATGCCCTCCGAGTGGAGCGCGCGGGGGACCCTGCTGGGCCGGAGATGACCGCCGAAGTCGAGCGGGCGCTCAGCCTCCATGCCCGCTACCTTGACGCGGTCGGGCGCATGTTCCAGGCAGTCGACGCCGGCAACATGGACCTGACCACCCGGATCGACGCCGCCGAGATCGATCCCCTGTTCAGCCAGATCGAGACGATCGTCGACACCGAGGCGCGGGATCACCGCCAGTTCGCACTCTTGGCTCTGGCCGACCTTGGTGCGACCCAGCGGCTCGTGCGCGCCGGCACGGTCATCGTCTTCGGCGTGGGGTTCCTGCTGCTGGCGGTGTTCTGGTTCGTCCTGCGCTCCTACCGCCGACGGGAACGCCACAGTGAAGAGCGTTTCCGGGCGCTGGTCCAGAACGCCTCAGACGGAGTCGCCATCCTGGACCCGACAGGCGCGATCACCTATGCCAGCCCGGCCATGGGTCGTCTCGTCGGACGGGACCCGGCGGTGCTGCTGGGCACGGACACCCTTGGCCTGGTGCAGCCGGAACGTGCAGTCGCAGCGCGTGGGCAGTTCGACGCCGCGCTGGCCGCGCCGGGCGCCAACATCGAGTCGACCCTGCGCCTGCACCATGCGGATGGCAGCTGGCGGGACGTGGCGGTGGTCGCGACGAACCTGCTCGGGCAGCCGGCCATCGGCGGAGTGGTCATGACCTACCGGGACATCACGGACCAGGTCGAGTCAGAGCAGGAGCGCGTCCGCCTCATCTCGGCCGTGGAGCAGACCGCCGACTCGATCATGATCCAGCACCTCGACGGCACGATCGCCTACGTCAACCCGTCGTTCTCACGGCTCTATGGCTACGGCCTCGCGGAGGTCATCGGGCGGCCGGCCCGGCTCCTGAACAGCGGACATCACTCCGACGACTTCTGGACGAGGCTGTGGGACTCGGTCGCGGACGGTCAGACGTTTGCGGGTTTGATCGTGAACCGGCGCCATGACGGCAGCTCGATCGAGGTCGAGTCGGTCATCTCCGCGCTGCGCGACGGGGATGGCCGGGTGACCAGCTTCATCCAGGCCGACCGGGACGTCACCCGTGAGCGGGTGCTCGAGGCGCAACTCCGCCAGTCCCAGAAGATGGACGCGATCGGCCAGCTGGCCGGGGGCATCGCCCATGATTTCAACAACCTGCTGACCGCGATCCGCGGGTACACCGAGCTTGCCCGCGAGCAGCTGACCGACGCCGACCAGGCCCTCAGCGACCTGGGCGAGGTCATCGTCAACGCCGACCGGGCGGCCGAGCTCACCCGCGGCCTGCTTGCCTTCAGTCGCCGGCAGGTCCTGCAGCCACGGATCGTCAATCCGGCCGCCATCGTGGAGGGGATCATCCCGCTGCTGCGACGACTCATCGGCGAGCATATCGACCTCGAAACGAGGACGGAAGCGGGCGTCGGTCAGGTCCGGGTCGACGCGAGTCAGATCGAGCAGGTCATCGTCAACATCGCGCTCAATGCCCGGGACGCCATGCCGTTGGGCGGTCGATTGACGATCGAGACGACGTCGGTCGAACTTGACACCGAATACGCCAAAGCCCACCCGGAGGTCACCGCCGGTCCGTATGTCCTGCTGGCGATCTCCGATACCGGCACCGGCATGGATCCCGAGACACAGGCACACCTGTTCGAACCCTTCTTCACGACCAAGGAGCCGGGCAAGGGCACCGGTCTCGGCCTGGCCACGGTGTACGGCATCGTCAAGCAGTCGGGCGGGTCGATCTACGTGTACAGCGAGGCCGACCACGGGACGACCTTCAAGATCTACCTGCCGCAGGCCGACGCACTGGACAGCCTGGCCGCGACCGAGCAGGTACCGGCGACCGTCGGCGGTGACGAAACCATCCTGCTCGTGGAGGATGACGACGCGGTCCGGGGCTTCGCGGTCCGGGTCCTGACCGCAATGGGCTATCAGGTGCTGGAGGCGCCGGACACGACCGCGGCAATGCTCCTGGTGGCCGCCCGCCGCGGGAAGATCGATCTGCTCCTGACCGACGTCGTGATGCCCGGCGTGAGCGGCCCCGCATTTGCCCGGCATCTGTCGGAGGACCAGCCCGAGCTGCGCATCCTGTACATGTCGGGCTACGTTCAGGATCACTTCCGGGGATCTGAAGTCCTCTCGCCCGACATCAAGCTGCTGTCCAAGCCGTTCACAGCCGGCGCCCTGGCCAGGGCCGTTCGGGAGGCACTCAGCCCCGACAGCTGACTGTCACGACCGAACGACCCCGGCGCACCAGGTAAGCGGGTCGTAAGGCCGTCGGGAGCGGCTCGGTCGCGAGGGACCGGGATCGACCGGGTTCCGCGCGTGGCCGGGACTGCCGGGCGGGGCGGTCAGCGAGCGACTCGCGCGGTCTGTCGCTGGTCAGCGACCGCGCTGCCAGGACTTGCCCTCAGTCTGGGTGGACGGCGCGTAGACCATCTCAACGCCCTGCATCTCACGGATGGTGCGAGCGCCAAGTGCAGCCATCGACTGGCGGAGGGCGCCGACAAGGTTCTCCGAGCCATCGGTGACGTGGGCCGGACCGAACAGGATCCGCTCCAGCGGCCCGACCGTCCCGACCTTGATTCGCGTCCCGCGCGGGAGCGTCGGCGAAGGGGCCGCCATGCCCCAGTTCAGGCCACGTCCGGGTGCCTCCGTGGCGCGGGCGAGCGGCGAACCGATCATCAGCGCATCGGCCCCGGCCGCGATGGCCTTGTCCAGTTCGCCACCTCGGCGCATCCCGCCGTCGGCCACGACCGGGACGTAGCGGCCTGTCTCGGCCAGGTAGGCATCGCGGGCCGCGGCCACGTCGCTGATCGCGGTCACCTGGGGCACGCCGATCCCGAGGACTTCGCGCGTCGTGCACGCGGCGCCTGGTCCGACGCCCACGAAGACCGCCGCAGCGCCCTGCTCCATGAGCGCGAAGGCGGCCTCGGCGTTGGTCGTGTTGCCAACCGCGACGGGGATCGACATGAACCGGGTGAAGTCGGCCAGCGAGAGTGGGTCGTAGCCGCTGGCGAGGTGGCGGGCGCTCGACACCTGGCTCTGGACGAGGAAGAGGTCCGCTCCGTGCTCGGCGCAGAACGGACCCAAACGCCTGGCGGCAGCCGGCGTCGCGGCCACGGCGACCTTCGATCCGGCCTCGTGGAGCTGCTCGATCCGGCGGGCGATGAGGTCCTCGCGGATCGGCTGGGCGTAGGCCTCGGCGAGCAGTGCCTGGACGACGCCGTCCGGTGCGCTCGCGATTCGGGCGACGACCGCGTCGGGATCGTCGTAGCGGGCCTGGACCCCTTCCAGGTTGAGGACGGCCAGTCCGCCCAGGCGGGCCAGCTCGCCAGCGAGCCGAACGTCGACGACGGCATCCATCGCTGAGGCGAGCACCGGAATGGCCAACTCGATCCCGCACAGCAGCTGGCCCAGGTCGACGTCAGCGGGCTCGACCGTGCTCGTGCCGGGAGCCAGGCTGACGTCCTCGAACCCGTAGGTCGGGCGGATCGTGTCCACTTTCGATCGGAAGATCCGCCGCTGCGCGGCGTCCGTCGCGGGGGTCGTCGGGGAGTCCGTCCGGTCGCGCACGCTGGCCTCCGAGCTGTTCGCGGTTGCCATCCGCGGACTGGGGTGGGCTGCGCCAAAGTCTACCACCGGGTCATGCGCGGACTCCGTCCCGGGTGAGCTGGAACCAGCGAGCCCGGTTCGGGTCGACCAGGTCGCGCTCGATCCGGGCGATCGACTCGCGGTAGGCCGGCCAGACGACCAGCTCGAGTGCGACGGCCGGCGAGACCCAACGCAAGGCATCGTGCTCGTGGGAGAGCACTGGTTCGACGTCGGGGCGCACGCGCACGGCGAAGATGGCAGCCGTGACGATGGCGTCCACGCTGGGCTCGTGAAACTGGTTGACCTGGTCGAGGTCGTAGAACGCCTCGATCGCCTCGTCATCGATCCCGGTTTCCTCCCGAAGTTCGCGGAGCGCGCCCGCGACGATGCGCTCGCCGGCTTCCAGTGAGCCGGACACGCCCTGCCACAGCCCCGCCAGGATTCGGCCGGCCGAGCGGCGCATCAGGAGGAGCTCGAGCTCACCGCCGGCAGCCGAACCCATCCGGAACACCCACACGTCGACGAGGTCGGGGCGGAACACGGTCAGACGCTTGGCACAGTTCGGTCCGTGGTCGCCGCCACGCCGAGCCCGACCCCGAGTCCGGCTGCGATCCGATGAAGCTGGTCGAGGTGGATCAAGTCGTGGACGCCCGCGAACAGGAGCCATTCGCCGCAACGGAGCCGCCCCACGAGCGGGTGGTCCAGCGGGCAGGGGTCCGTCTCGTGGCCGGCGATCGACCGGGCAGACCGGGCGATCAGCCGCTGGCTCTGGGCAAGCTTGGCGATGAGCGCGTCACGGTCCGCAGCCGTGCCCGGGATCCCGGGCCCGACCGTCGGGGCATCGTCCGGCCAGCGTCCGGAGGCGGCCAGCGCGGCGGCCAGCGTCAGCCCCGCCCGAGCCGAGGCGTCGTGGCCGACACACTGCGCCACGGTCCAGTCGCCCTCCCCGCCGGGCAATGCAAAGGCGGCCTCCGGTAGCTCGCCCACGAGCGCGGCGATCGCATTGGCCACGGCGGCGAGCTGGACGACGAGCCCGTCAACGGTCCCCGCCCCCGCGCGCCGGCGGACCTCTCGGCGGACCGCGATGAACCGCCCCTCGTCGACCCCGCGATAGGCGGCCACGACGTCCGGAGCCCCGGCCTCGAGTGCGATCAGCCAGTCGGTCACGATCCTACAGTCGCTCAAAGCGCTCGACGGGGAGGACGAAGACGGTGGCGCCGCCGACCTCGACTTCGAGCGGGTAGGGCATGAAGAACTCGCCCGGCTCCATGATCGGCGGCATCGGGTTGACGACCTGGGTGCGGGCCGTGCAGTTCTCGCGGACGATCCCGACGATCTCCTCGACGCGCTCGTCCTCGACGCCAACCAAGATCGTCGCGTTCGACTGGCGCAGGAAGCCACCGGACGAGTGGAGCCGGGTTGCCCGGTGCTCGCGCTCCAGGAGCGCGTCCACGAGGGTGCCGGCGTCCTCGTTGTGGACGATCGCGACGACGAGCTTCATCGGCCCGAGTATAGGGCGGCGCGCTGGCTCGTCGATAGCATCCGCACGGTACCGGTGCCAGCGTGGCTCCGGCTCGGGCCAGCGTGGCTCCGGGCGGGCGGCCCGTGCGGGCGGCGCCTTCACTCATTCGCGACGGTAGTACGATGAACCGACCGACCCCTCGGCCTCGCCCGGAGAACGACGACATCATGGATCGATCGACCGACCTGCTCGCCGAGAGCGCCGCCGCGCTGGCTGCCAGCGATGACCTGGACGGAACCGTCGCCCGTCTGCTCGCGCTCGCCACGCGCACGTTCCACGCCGCGTTTGCCGCGGTCACGCTCCAGGATCCGGACCGCGCCGAACTGACCGTGGCGCTGACGGTCGGACTCGATGACGCCGAACGAGCCGCCTTCGAAGCGGAGGTCGCGGCCGCCGATGGCGCCATCGGGATCGCCGCGAGGGACCGCACCCCCTGGCTGGCGGGCGGGCGGATGCACCTGCCGCTGGTGGTCGCCCGTGGTGGGATCGAGCAGGTGGTCGGCGTGCTGAGCCTGTCCTGGCCGGACGATCTTGCGGTGACCGAGGAGGATCAGGCACGGCTCGGTGGAATCGCCAACCTGACCGCCGTTGCAATCGACCGTTCCCGGTTGAGCTCGCTCGTCGCGGAGCGGGCCGAGTGGTTCGAGCGGGTTGCCCATTCGGACCCGCTCACCGGACTGACCAACGGCCGCACGTTCCGGCGCGTCCTCGAGCTTGAGCTCACCCGGGCCGGTCGCCAGGGGAGCGAGGTCTCGCTGGCCGTCTTCGACGTCGACGACTTCGCCGCCACCAACGAGACGGCCGGGCACGCCGCCGGCGACGACGTGCTGCGCTCTGTCGCCGCGGTCCTCGCGGAGTCGGTCCGCCTGGTCGACACGGTCGCGCGGCTGGGCGGAGATGAGTTCGTCCTCGTCGCGCCTGGCTCGGCCGGACTCACCGTCGCGCAGCGCGTCCTGGCCGGGATCGCGGCCCTGCCCGAGACCGATGGCCGACGGATCTCGATCTCGGCCGGGGTCGCCCGCTTCCCCGACGACGGCACCAACGCCGACGACCTGCTGGCCGCCGCCCAGGCCGCCCTGGAGACCGCCCGCGCCGAGGGCCGGGGCAGCCTGGCGTCCGCCCCGCTCACGCCGACCGGCCTGTAGTTCCGCTGCGGTAGTCCTGCCGCGGTAGTCCCGCCGCAGGCCTCGTCCCGCCGCGATAGCCCTGCCTCACCCTGCGGGGCCCTCGGCTTGGGGACGCCCCGCAGCCCGACGCTCGGTCAGCCCTGGCTGCTGCCGCTGGCGACGCCGCTGGAGATGATCGGGAGCGTGGGGCTGGTCATGCCGGGCCGCGGTTCGTGGGTCAGGGCCAGTGTCACGCCGGGCGCGTTCGGGCCGTGCGCGCCGATGAGCGTGCCGAGACCGGTCGCATCGACGCGGAACGAACCGACCGGTACGGGCTCGCCATCCGCGCCGATGACCCAGGCCTCGTAGACGTCGCTGACCCCAGTCTGCGCGAGGCCGCGCATGGCCAGCGCGATCGAGCCGTCCGGGCCGACCGCGGCGAGGCCGGACGCGCCGCCGGTCGAGCCGCCGGTCGAGCCGCCGGCCGAGCCGGAGCGCAGAATCGCCGCCTGGCCGCCGGGCGCACCGGCGATCGCCAGGACCTGGCCCAGCGCTTGCCGGTAGGCAGCGTCGGCATCCGCCGTCGAGCGGAGCTGGACGTTCCAGGC
>JANMQO010000183.1:0-3139 GCA_031370565.1 Chloroflexota bacterium | reverse complement strand
CCGTCGATGGGCCGATCGGCCGATTTGGTGCGGGCGTGCGCCCCCAAGGAGTACCAGTCGCACGCTGGGTCGATGGCGTTCCGTGCCAGCGGGCGGTCCCGATCGGGCAGGTGCTCGGCAAGATTCGGCCGGCATTGGCGACGAACGTGTCCACCCCGACACCGACGAGCTGACCCCAGACGGCCGACCAGACCACCGACGACACGAGGCCGACGGTGGCGTGGAAGTCAGCCGACGAGTGATTGCCCGCGGCATCGGTGGCGGTGCAGGTCGCGGTGGTCATCCCGACCGGGATCTTCGAGCTGGATCGTGGTACCGGGCGCCGAATGGCTGAGGCCGACGCAGGTCAGTTTGAATGAGACCGAGCGCGTGATCACCTGCCCGGGCGTGGCCTTGCCGAGGTCGATCGACGCTGGTTGTCGTGGGGCACGGCGTCGCCGCCGGCCGGGACCGTGTCGGCGAAGACCGGGCGACCATCGGCATAAGGGCGCGGCGATAGCCGCCGTCACGTCCCGACGGACCACGCGCGTGCATGTATCGAACCTCCGCCACGCTCAGGAAGGTGCTGACGTGGCGGTGGGCGGGCGGGGGTGCCGGCCGTCGATGGCCGAACGGCGTCAACGTTGCGGCCGCACCGCGCCCATCGGTGCCCGTGCGAGGTCGCGTGGCGGTGCGCCCGACCGAAGAATCCCGCTCGGAATCACCGAAGGCCGGTCCCTGAAGACCGGCCCTCGGTGCGCGCTCGGAGACAGCGGACTAGTCAGGGGTCGCCATGGTCGAGCCGCACATTACTGTCACGTGCAGACCGCGGTCTGGACGGCTCGAAGGGCCTTGGCTGCTGCGGTCGCCGCTTGCTGTCGCGTGGACGGATCGTTTAGAGACGTCTGCAACTGCTGGAGGGCGGTCCCTGCAGCATCGCGAGTTGATTGGGTCGCGGCGTCCGCCTGAAGTTGCTGAAGGTTGAGGCGCAATGTACCGAGTGTAGCCTGGAGTTGCGCCACGTCTGCGTTCGCGTCGAGCTTGTCCAGCTGGCTCGCCACGACCACCAAGCTTCCGCCACCTTGCGCATTACACAACTGGTCGTGGGCAGCTTTGGCAATATCGACGGATGGGGCGCTCGAGCCTGATGCGTTCCCGGGGGCGGCCGAAGCCGAAGGACCGGGCGGATTGCCGCACGCGGCGCCGAGTAAGGCTACGGCAAACATGCCGACGAAGACTCGCTTCACCCTTTTCCGTCTCCTGCGACTCTCGTGGAGGGTCAGTAACAATGAGCGCAACACGCTAGGCCCCAGTCCATCTCATACCCGAGGCTAATTGGCTGTGCCGTGGATCACGACGTTGCCGCCGTTGAGATACGACGCGTTTGGGACTCCGATCTGCTTGTAAAGGACGGCGTTCTTGTCGTACACCGTGAGCGCGAACGTATCAACACCGATCCCGGAGCTCTGACCGCTGTCGACGACTGTCGCGTTGAAGGTCGCGTTGCCGTCGCTCAGTAGGACATAGCCGTCACTTGCCCTGTTGATCTGGATTGTCGCCTTGCCTGAGAGCGTGGCACGCGCCGGGAAGGTGGCATTGCCGATCGGGCAAGAGGCGTAGGTGGTTCCATTCCAGCAGGCGAATCCGAGGGAGGTAAGCGAGTTGCTCTTGATCCGGAAGTCAGCCAGGACGCCATTGTAGAGGCCACGGTAGACATAGACCATTTGACCTTGGGGCGATCCGCTCTTGTTGAAGCGGGCGTTGAAGCCGAAGTTACCGTGTCCATTTCCGACACCCGGGTTCGGTTGGTCGGCAATCCAACCGCCTCCGGTCACAAACTGTCCGGTGCTGGCGTAGAAAGTAATCACGGCGGCCTCGGCCGGAGTCGCCGAGTACCATGCGTTCACAGTGTTGGGGCTGAGGCTTCCGGTGAGCCGTACGACGACGCAGTAGCTGGCTTCTTGGGTCGATGCGTATGTGGCTGTCGCCGTCCCAATTCCGTCACCGAGTGTGCCCGTATCGGACACTTGGGCGGTGAGTGAAGTCGGGGTCCCGATGCCACAGCTCGTCGCGCTATAGACGTCGAACTGGATGTACATCTTGGTGATATCGCCGATCGTGGTGTCGCCGGCGAAGCCGGAACCAGCGGCGGCGCTGTCCCACACAGTTGCCCGAAGTGTCAGTCCAGTGCTGCCAGTTAGGCCAATCGGGTCCCCGGTGTAGTCGACCTTCGCGTCCTCCTGCGTCACGGTCAGGGAGCCGGCAACGTAGTTGAACGAATAGTTGGCTGCCGTCGCGCCGGAGCACGTGATCGGATAGCTGCCGATGGCGGACGTCGGCGTTGCAGTCGTCGCGCATGTCGGAGCGGTCGTCAGCGCGGTACCTGCCGTCTCGCCATTGACGAAGCCGGAGTAGCTCGGCGACAACGAGGGGTTCGGATCACTGTACTGGCGGCTCGGGGTCTTCGGACTCGGCTCGATCGTGAGGGTCGCCTTGGTGATGTCGGCGGTCGTGATCGTACTGGTGTTGGCGGTGTAGTTGCCGGCATCGGTGCCGCTGATGCTGATCCCGGAGACGCTGACGGTCTTGCCGGTCCCCACGTTCTTGTCGGCGAACGTCGCGGTCGTGTAGCTGTCGGTGAGGACGTCGCCGCTGACCCGGTTGTCACTGAGGGTGACGGTCGCGGTGGTGGTCCCGTCGTAGACCTTGTTGACGCCGGTCGCCGTCACGGTGAGGGCCCGGGCGGTGATGTTCGCGGTCGTCGAGGCGGTGGTGTTGGCGGTGTAGTTGCCGGCATCGGTGCCGCTGATGCTGATCCCGGAGACCGAGACGGCCTTGCCGGTCCCGACGTTCTTGTTGTTGAACGAGGCCGAGGCGTAGGAGTCCGTGAAGACGTCACCCGCGACCCGGTTGTCCGACAGGGCGACGGTGGCTGTCGCGTTCCCGTCATAGACCTTGTTGCTGCCCGTGGCACCGACGACCAGGGCCCGGGCGGTGATGTTGGCCGTCGTGCTGGCCTTGGTGTTGAACGTGTAGTTGCCCGAGTCGGTGCCGCTGATCGAGATCCCCGAGACCGAGACGGTCTTGCCGGTGGCGACGGTCTTCGTCGCGAAGCTGGCGCTCGTGTAGCTGTCGGTGAGGACGTCGCCGCTGACCCGGT
>JANMQO010000172.1:0-3314 GCA_031370565.1 Chloroflexota bacterium | reverse complement strand
CTCGGTGGCCGCGCGGAGCTGTGGATCAAGCGCGAGGATCTCCTGCCGCTCGCGTTCGGCGGCAACAAGCTGCGCAACCTCGAGTTCCTCGTGGGCGCCGCGCTCGCCGAGGGGGCCGATACGCTGGTCACCGTCGGGCGGAGCTGGTCCAACCACTGCCGGTTGACGGCGGCGGCCGGGGCGCGGGCCCGCCTGGCCGTCCATCTCGTCCTGTCCGGCCCGCCGACCGAGCCGCCCAACCCCGGTCGTCGACTGGATGAGCTGCTCGGGGCGACGGTCCACCAGACGGCGACGGCAGACCGGGCGGAGCGCGACGCGCGGGTCGAGCAGGTCGTCGAGGAGTTGCGGGCGGCCGGCCACCGACCGTACCTCATCGGCGTCGGCGGGAGCGGTGCCCTGGGGGCCGTCGGGCAGGTGCGCGCCGCGTGGGAGCTGCTCGATCAGGCGGCCGAGCGTGGCCTGGGTATCGATGCGCTGGTGGTCCCCTCGGCGACGGGCGGCACGCAGGCCGGGTTGCTGACCGGCCTGCGGACGGCGGGCTCGTCGACGACGGTCCTCGGCGTGGCCGTGGCCCGGCCGCCAGACGAGCTGCACGCCGCGATGGCACTGATCCTGCAGAGCCTCCAGGCGTACACGGGTGTGCTGGTGAATCCGGCCGAGTTGGAGATCGCGGCAGACCAGTTCGGCTCGGGCTACGGCGTGCCTACGCAAGAGGCAGAGGAGGCCGGACGGCTGCTCGCCCGGACCGAGGGCACCCTGGTCGATCCGATCTACACGGCCAAGGCGCTGGCGGCCCTGGTGGCTCGGGTCCAGGCTGGCCGGTTCGATGGTCGGACGGTCGTGTTCTGGCATGCCGGCGGCCTGCCCGGGTTGTTTGAACCGCTCGCGGCTGACGCAACCGCTGGGAGCGCTTGAACTACCGAGACCGTCGAGACCCCCGAGACTACCGAGACTACCGAGCGCGGCTGGCGCGACCACCGGGATCAAGCGCCGCTGGCGCGCCCGAGCCGCGGCGCCGACGTGCGTCGCGCCAAGCTTGCCCGAAGCATGGCGCAACGCCACTGAGCCCGAGCGGGTGCGCCCGTCGCGTACCATCGCCGCGATGGACCCCCGACACGCCCAGCGACGCGAACTCATCATCCTGCTCATCTCGGTGGTCGGACTGTCGCGTCTGCTCGACGGCCCACTGCTCTGGCTGACAGCAGCCCTCGCCGGAGCCGCCGCTGCGGCAGGCGCTGCGAGACTGCTCGGCGACCCGAATCCGCGTGCTACCCGCCCCGAGGCCATTCTCCTGCCGGCGCTTGCCACTGCGGCCTCGGTCGGGGCGCTCCAGGTCATCCCGCTCGGCGTTCTGCTCGTCCCCGCGCTGGCTGCCGCCGTCGGCCTCATCGACCGGGTGCTCAGGTTCGAACTCCGGCTCAGCCGCCGGGACCACGAGGCAACCCCGGAGGATCGAGTCAGCGCGTTGGCGGCCGCCCTGGCGATCGCCTTCCTTGCCTTCGTCGGGGCCGCGGCGATCTTGCCCGGGGGCCTGGTTGAGCCGGGTTCCGGGTTCTCGATCGGGCGCCCCGCACCGATTCCGGAGGCGCTCCTCCTGGTCCTCGCGCTGGTCGACGCCACGGTCGCCGGGCTGCTCGGGTTCCGGGTCGCGATGCTGCGCGAACGCTCGTTCCGAGCCGCCCTGTTTGCCGCGGCGACCTACGCGTCCGTGGTTGCGATTGCGGCGGCCGGCGTGCGCGCCATCGCACTGCCGCGCCTCCTCGCGCCGGCTCTCCTCGCGCTCGTCTTCTTTGTCTGGGACGGTGTCCACGGCGCTCCACCCGCCCAGCGTCGCGACCCGCGCTGGATCTGGCAGACGGTGGTGTTGATCGCCCTCGGGATCGCCGTCGTTGCCTGGAACCTGGCCCTGCCGCGGTAGGCGCGTCGGGCCCCCGCCCAGCTCGGCGCGCTCCGCCCTGGATCCCGTTTGCCTTCCGCCTCCGTGCCTCGCAAGTAGCGCCGTTCGACCTCCGCCGTCTGGCCTGGCCTGCGCGGTGTGCGCCAAGCGTGCACAACGGAGGCCTGGCGCCGCCGTCCGGCCTTCGTACTGCAGTTCCTGATCGCGGGGCGCACATTCGGACCAGAATGGATCGGGGTTTGGCCGTCGTTGGTCGTTGTTGGGCGTCCGGCGACCAGTTGGAGCGTAGACCGGTTGCCCGGAGGGAGTCTGAGGGGTCGTCGGCTCAGATATGGTCGTGGGGCGCACATCGAGCCGGGGAGCGAGCCGGTTCGGGGTGACAGAATCTCAGCCCATCAACACACGCCTATCGCTCGCGTTGACGAGATCGTGCGATGGTGCTACAAACGATTGCCCCGATGTGACGCCGGCCTGTTTGCGACCGAGCCGTTCACCGCCGACAGCGCCTCGAAAGGACGACTCCGCCCGTGACCTTCCGTGACCTCGATGCCTCCACCGCCACCGCCGCCACCGCCGCGAGCGCCATCCGCCTGAAGCGTGGCCTGGTCGAGCAGGCTATTGCCCACTCCTCGGCCGCGCACTGGGCGGACGCCGCGGAGGTCAACCGCAAGATCATCGAGATGGGCGCCGACGCCGAAGCCGAGAATCGTCTGGCCAAGGCGCTCTGGGAGCTCGGCGAACTTGGCGCCGCGCGCGAGCACTACCAGACGGCGCTCGCCCTGGATCCGACCAACCGGATCGCGGAGCGAAACATCGATCGGCTGCGGATGCTCCTGGTCGATGCCGGCGAGAAGACCGTCCCGGCCCAGGTGGGCAGCAAGGCGCCGGTCAGCATCTTCGTTGAGGAGACCGGCAAGACCGGGTTTGCTTTCCTGACGGACCTGCCGGATCCGCGCAAGCTGGCCCAGGTCAATCCTGGCGACGCGGTCGAGCTGACGCCCGAGGGCAGTCGGCTGATCGCCCTGAGCAACGGTCGTCGCATCGGCATCGTCGAACCGCGCGTGGCCGCCCGGTTGCTCAAGCTCATGGCCGAGGGCAACAAGTACTTCGCCGGGGTGACCTCGCTCGGCGACAAGGATGTCCGGATCATCATCCGGGAGATCTTCCAGGACCCGCGCAACTACGGCAAGGTCTCGTTCCCGACCGCCGCCAAGTCGACCGACCTGCGCCCATACACCAAGGGCACCCTGGTGCGCGAGGAAATGGATCTTGAGGAGGATCTCGAGGACGACGACGAGGACGATGAGATCGAGGATCTCGACCGCGTCCTGCCGGTCGACGTCACGACGGACGAGGCGTTCGTCGAGGAGCCCGACGAGCTCGACGAGCCGTAGGCCCCAAGCACGACGACTCAGCC